>NZ_JADGMP010000025.1:0-155250 GCF_015549295.1 Cupriavidus sp. IK-TO18 | reverse complement strand
CCTGATCCACGATCTTAATCTAAGGACCAAGCGTGTCCGCCTCGATCAGGCTACCTCATGATCGGCTATTCCAAAGGTGCCCCCGATATCCTAGAGGCTGTCGTGACGTACCCTGAGATTCGCAGCCGTTTGGCCGCCGTGGTCACCGCGGCCGGTGCGGTTGGCGGTTCACCGCTCGCCAATGACGCGGAGCAGTATCAGGCCGACCTGCTGAGGCACTTCCCGGGTGCGACATGCTCGTCGGGAGATGGCGGCGCGGTGGAGAGCCTGCGTCCACAGACGCGCAAGGCATGGCTTGCGCAGAACCCGCTTCCCGACGATCTACCGATCTATTCGATCGTCACGTTCCCCCAGCCAGAGCGCATTTCTTCCATTCTCAGATCGAGCTACGACAAGCTGTCCCACATCGACGGGCTCAACGACAGCCAGATGATCTTCTATGACCAAATCGTGTCCGGCAGTACGCTTCTGGGCTACGTCAACGCAGACCATTGGGCGCTCGCCGTACCAATCGCGCGGACGCATGACACGATCGGATCGCTGTTCGTCACGCAAAATGCCTATCCGCGGGAGGCGCTGGTAGAGGCTTTGCTCCGTTTTGTTGAAGAGGACGGCGACAGCCGACGACCAATTCGGCGTGATCCGAGCATGAAAGGCCGTTGATGGAGCAGACCGGTCGCTTAGATGACCGTACTACCGCGAGGGCGAAGGGCGGCTTATGGCCGACTACAGCCATTGCGTTTCCGTCGTCCTTGGCCAGTTGCGGGGACACGTAATCCCGCGCGCACCGGCGCCGGGGGATGCAAAGGAAGGCCGAGCCCGCAGGGCGAGGCCCGTCGAGTGGAGCGCGTTGGGTTCGCGCCTAGAGCCCCTCATACTTGCCTTCGGCGTCAACGTAGAGAATGCTCGTCAGGAACCACGGAACCTGCTTCGTGAAGGTGATACTCGTAATCAGCGGTGAAAGTCACGTTATGCTTCGTCTTGGTGTGGCGCGTCCTTACTATACTAGCGTTCACCGCGCCGAATTCGGTGTCGAGGATTGCCTCGCGATTGTCGTGTGAACAGTCGTCGCCGAATGACACGGGCTGTGGGCGATGCCCCGGCGGGCAATATTTTGAGATCAGCGCGTTGTAAGCGGATTCCGCAGCATCGATACCTTGGAAAGTATCCTGCGCGTTTGCCTGATTAACGAAATCGTTCCATCTTTCATAGTCAGCGATGAGAGCACGAACCACGTCTTCGGGCTCCAAACCGTCAAGGGACGCTGCTGCCGGAGCGAACTCCGGCAGCGGTGCTTCAGGCTGTGGCGGTGCCTCGGGTTCCTGTAGTGCCTTTCCCCAAACCGCAACGCTTGCCTCGAAGTGACCCGGATCGCTGGCCGAAATCCGGATCATGCTTGGAATAAAACTCTTGCCCTCGTACTCCGGGGTGGCTGAGTAGCGGCGAATCTGCCCTTTCTGAGCGAGTGGCACGACGGTGCGCTGATCGATCCGAGCCTTCGATTCAGCGGCATGAGCCGGCACGTACACTGTGTTCGGAAGAATATCCTCGCCCCCGAACTCGAGAGGCATGAGCACTAGCTTCATGAGCTCTCCTCGCTTACATAAGTCTTCAGCTTTCCCGCGCGAATCGACGTGCCTGTAATCAGGCCCGACGCTGGGTGCGCCGAGCTTTTTGAACCATTTCAACATCGGCCTTCTCCCTGTGCCGCTCAACATTCGGCAGGAACCGCGACTTCCAGATAGCGCAACCGGCTTGAAGTTATCCGCTCGGCGGCGGGGTCACGGTTCGGATTGTTCATGCTCACGAAGCAGTTCCACGGCCCATTCCTGAAGGGACAAATATGCGACGCTTCTCGATTGATCGTCATGCCAGTAGTGCAGCAGCTTGCCCCTCGACGGACCCGCAGTTTCATACACAACGAAGTCTCCCGAGTCGTTGGTTAGAACGGGCAACCACAAGGGGCTCCATGGCTCCATGAAGTCGGACGTCGGATCTGCAAAGAACGAACATTCCCTCCCTATTTCGCTTACCGAGAGCAGCCGCCGATTGTCCTTTCGACTGAGCGGTGAGTTCCATGGCTGCCCATCGTGCCAAGAGAACAGCACGCACACGTCGGCTGGCAGTTGGCCAACTTCTGGGACGGATGAGACAAGCCCAGCCAGGTCTCCCGCCTCAGCCGGAGGCCGAAGCGTCGCGCGGATATGTGGCGGAAGGACTCGCTCGATGCTGGTAAGGACGATCCTCAATGCAGATGGCGCTTGCTCGTTCATTGGTTGAGGTGAACTTATGCTGCGTCCCTGATGTATCCGACGCTTCACAGCGTATAGAACCAAGGCGGGCTTGTCAGCTTCTGGATGAAAAGCCTAACTGCCAGATGTTCTGCTTACGCGAACGCCCGCACGGTGGTCATCCGTTCATGAAGCACGAATCCGAACAACGCCCAGGCCGCTAGTCCGGCGACTGTCACTATTGCATCACGCGCAGGTGTCCCGGCTGGGTAGCTGGTTCTTGCTTCCCGGTCCCGACGGCGCGCTGACACGAAATCTGCCACCGCCCACGCCAGGAACGCGCCAAACAGCACTACTGCGGCGAGTGTTCCGTTGGCAAGCAGGTGCGCCAGGGCCCAGGCCTGCACGCCTGCCAGCATCGGATGGCCGAGCGCAGCCTTGATGCGGTTGCCAGGCACGTATGCCGCCGCAATCAGCACGAAGGCCGGGATTGTGAGAAATGCCGCAAAGTGCCGCCCCCACGCCGGTGGCGTCCAGACCATCACAGGATGCGCGCTGGCCAGGCCGTAGCCCCAGACAACCACCGCCAGGCCGGCAATCGAAACCAGGGTGAACAAGCCTTTCCAGCGACGCGGGCCGAGCTTGGCAATCTGCGCGGTGCGCCATGAGTCAGCAACCATGCGCACCGAGTGCGCGCCCAGGAAAATGAACAATCCCAATACTAGTACCGTCATGAAGCGCCCCATTTCATTAACGTCCGGCACACGCCTAAGCTGGACTTATGCCTCCACCCCTACACAGGAGAGTTTCCCATGCTCCAAAACAGTGACGTCGCGACCAGGATTCCTGCACAAGACCTCGCACGAGCGAGAAGCTTCTACTCGAGCAAGCTTGGTCTTGAGCCGGTAGAGGAACGGCCTGGCGGCCTCCGCTACAAATGCGGCAACAGCTACTTCGTACTTTTCGAGTCGGCTGGATCGGCCTCTGGCAGTCACACACAAATGGCCTGGGAGGTCGATGACATTCAGGCAATCGTTAGCGAACTGCGGCACCGGGGAGTCACATTCGAAGAATACGATCTTCCCGGTCTCAAGACCATCAATGGGATCGCCGAGATCCAGGGAAACTACCCGTCCAAGGGTGGCATTGGCGAGAAAGGTGCTTGGTTCAGAGATTGCGAGGGCAACCTTCTTGCCATCGGCCAACCGGTCAAATGAGTCCGTCGACCTCATCGGACGACGATCAAATCGAAGTAGAGCCGACCACCGTGGCGCGATCAGCGATTCGGGGACAATCCATCCGCCAGATCTGCGTCTCACCCGTCTCACTGAGTGCCACACAATGTTCGCCTTGCAGTCGCCCGTCATCGGTACCTTTGGAACCGCGTCGGGGAATCGGCATGCTCCTGGCCGCGCGGGAGTGGGAGCCAACCGTATTTGCGAGCTTGTACAAACCGTCAAGGTAAGAGGAATGGATGCTATTTCCGCAGTTTGGAGGATGCAGCCATGTGGGCTGGTGCAAATCTACTGGGATGATGACAGTCGCAAAGCGACCCATTGCGGCCTGTCGACCCAGCGTGACATCTATGGCGGCTTGGCGGGTCGATGCAGCTCTATTTGGCTTAAGTTTGCAGAGGAATTTGCAGGCAGTATCTACCTCACTCCGACCGCAGCGCCTGCTGCGGCTCCAGCCGCGCCGCCCGCCGTGCCGGCAGCACGCCGGCGGCCAGGCCCACCACCACCGCCACCACCTCGGCGCCCACGGCGTAGGACCACGGCGTGCGCACCGGCAGCGCAGGCACCAGGACATCGAGCACGACGGCGATCAGCCAGCCCACTAGCAGCCCGGCCAGCCCGCCGATAGCGGCCAGCATGGTGGCCTCGGCGAGAAACAGCGCCAGCACCTGCCGGTGCGTGGCGCCGACCGCGCGCAGCAGGCCGATCTCCGCGGTCCGCTCCGATACCGCGATGGTGAGGATGGTCAGGATGCCCACGCCACCCACCACCAGCGACACCGCGCCGATGGCCGCCACCGCGAAAGTCACCGCATCGAGCACCGTGCCGAACACCTCCAGCATCTTCTGCTGCGGGGTGACGGTGAAATCCTCAGCCCCGTGGCGCGCCCGCAGCAAGCGCTTGATCCCCGCCTCCACCTCGGCCACCTGCGCGGCCGGGTCATAAGTCACCTCGATCTCCACCAGGCTTTCGCGGTTGAACAGCTCCAGCGCTCGCCCGGCGGGGATGTAGACGGTATCGTCCAGGTCGAAGCCGAGCATCTGCCCCTTGGCCTCCATCACGCCGACCACCCGGTAGCGCTGCGCGCCGACGCGGATGCGCGCCCCCAGTGGGCTCTTTGCGCCGAACAGCTCGCGCGCCACGCGGGCGCCCAGCACCGCCAGCGGGCGTGCGGCGCGCTGGTCGTCGTCGGGCAGGAACTGACCACTCGCCACGCGCATCGACAGCGCCTCGGTAAATCCCGCGCCGACGCCATAGAGCGTCACGCGCCGGCGCAGACTGCCGTACTCCACCTCGGCATTACCCTGCACCATGGGATTGGTCATGCGCACGTGCGGGGCCTGGCGCAGCGCCACGGCGTCGTCGATGCTCAGCGGGCGGACGGTGTTGATCGAGCCGAGCGAACCCATCCCGCCCTTGGTCTGCGTGCGCCCCGGCGTCACCCCGATCAGGTTGGTGCCGAACTGCCTGAATTCGGCGATCACGAAGCGGTGCAGTCCCTCGCCAATCGAGGTCAGCAGGATCACGGCGGTGATGCCGATGGCAATGCCCAGCGCGCTCAGTGCGGTGCGCAGGCGGTGCGCCGCCAGCGCGGTCAGGGTGAAGCGGAGCAGGTCGGCCCAGCGCATGGTGATCAGCGGCGCGACAGCGCCTGCACGGGATCGAGACGCGCCGCCTGTGAGGCCGGCGCGAGCGTGAAGGCCAGCGCGGTGGCCAGCGCGGTGCCTGGCGCCGCCAGGAGCGCCCACCACGGTGGCGCGAACGGGATGGAAGGATAGATCCGCCCCACCGCCAGGCAGCCCAGGCCGCCCAGCGCCAGCCCGGCGGCGGCGCCGGCCAGCGCCATCAGCGCCGCCTCGCTGAGGAACAGCAGTCGGATCTCCCCCGCCGTGGCGCCGATGGCCTTCAGCAGGCCGATCTCGTGGCGGCGCTGCGTCACCGCGATCAGCATCACGTTCATGATCAGGATGCCCGCCACGGCGAGGCTGATGGCGGCAATTGCGCTGACGGCCAGGGTCAGCGCGCGAAGGATGCGGTCGAAGGTCGCCAGCACCGCATCCTGCGTGATCACCGTGACGTCGCGCTCACCTTCGTGGCGCAGGCGCAGGATGGCCTCGGCGTCGGCGCGGGCATCGACCACCTGTGCGCGCGAGCGGGCTTCCACCAGGATGCGGAACAGCGAGTTGGTATTGAAGAGCGCCTGTGCGGCCGCGACCGGCACAATCACCAGCTCGTCGGTATTGAAGCCGAGCGACTGTCCCTGTCCAGCCAGCAACCCGATTACGCGGAAGCGTCGGTCGCCGATGCGCAGCCATTCGCCCAGCGCTGGACGGCTGCCGAACAGGTCGGCGGCCACGCGTGCGCCGATCACGCAGACGGGCTGGCCGTGGTGCAGGTCGCCCTCGGGCAGGAAACTGCCCAGCGCCAGCTCCATATGCCGCACCGGCAGCAGCTCGGCGGTGGAGCCCAGCACCGGCGCCTCGCGGCGGCGTGCACCGGCATGCAGGTCGGCGTCGCCGACGATCAGCGGCGCCACGTGCAGTACGGCGGCGCTGCGGCGCAGCGCCAGCGCGTCGTCCAGTGTCAGGTCGCGGGTGGTGGCACCCAGCACGATGCCCGGCGCCGCGCCGACCGTCTCGCTGCGCCCCGGCAGCACGATCACGAGATTGGTGCCGAGCGCGCCGAACTGGTCGACCACGTAGCGCCGCGCCCCCTCGCCCAGCGCCGTGACGATCACCACCGCCGCCACGCCGATGCCCATCGCCAGTAGGATCAGCAGCGTGCGGGCGCGGTTGCCGCGCAGCACCTGCCAGGTGAAAGCGAGCACGTCAGAGCAACGCATGGCGGTCCTCGACGATGGCGCCGTCCACCATGCGCAGGCGACGGTGCGCGCGCTGGCCGATCTCGGGGTCGTGCGTGACCACCAGCAGCGTGCCGCCACGCGTGTGCAGCCCTTCGAGCACGGCCATCACGTCCATGCCGGTGTGGCGGTCGAGATTGCCGGTGGGCTCGTCGGCGAGAATCACCGACGGCTGCATCGCCATCGCACGGGCGATGGCCACGCGCTGGCACTGGCCGCCCGACAACTGATCGGGCCGATGCCCGGCGCGTTCGCTAAGCCCGTACTCCTCCAGCAGCGCGGCCACGCGCCGCTGGCGCTGCGCCGGGTCGATGCCGGCCAGCACCATCGGCAACTCGATATTGCCGGCGGCAGTCAGGCGCGGCACCAGGTGGAACAACTGGAACACGAAGCCCATCTTCTCGCGCCGCACGGCGGCCAGCTCGTTCTCGCTCAGAGCGGTCACGTCACGGCCGTCCAGCAGGTAGCGTCCCGCAGCGGCGCGGTCGAGCAGGCCGATGATATTGAGCAAGGTGGACTTGCCCGATCCGGACGGCCCCATGATCGACAGGTATTCGCCCAGCTCGACCCGCAGGCTGACATCGCGCAGCGCGTGGACGGTCTCGCCGCCAAGCACGAATTCGCGGCGGATGCCTTCCAGCTCGATCATCGCGGGGCCTCCTCCTCCACTGCCCGGGCGCCGGATTTGACGCCGCTGCGGTCAAGCGAGACGACCACCCGGTCCCCGCGCGCCAGGCCGCCGCGCACCTCGGTGAACTCGGGATTGGCCAGCCCGGCCTGCACCTGCCGCGCCTGCAGGCGGCCCCCGGCCAGCACCAGCGCGCGGCCGCCGGCGTCGAGCGCCGCGCTGGGAGCCCGCAGCACGCCATCGCGCACCTCGGTGACGATCTCCACATCGGCGCTGTAGCCGACTAGCAGTTCGCTGGCCGGGGCCCGGCGGTCGAGTTCCACCTCGACCTCGACCGTGCGCGCCTGCTTCTCCAGCGCCAGCACGTAAGGTGCGATGCGCCGCACCTTACCGTCGAAATGCCTGCCGCGGAAGGCATCCAGCGTAATGCGGGCCGGCATTCCGAGGCGCACGCGCGCGGCGTCAATCTCGTCGATGGGCGCGGAAACGTAGAGGCATGAATCGTCGATCAGGTCGACTGCCGGCAAGGTCGGGATGCCGGGGGGCGACGGCGTCAGGTATTCGCCGACCTCGCCGTTGATTTCGGCGATCACGCCGCTGAAGGGTGCGACCAGCACCGTGCGCGCCGTGTCCGCCCGGGCGGCAGCGATGCGGGCGCCGGCTTCCTTGACGGTAGCGCGGGCCGATTCGCAAGCGGCTTGCCGCGATCCGGCCTCGGCATCGGCCCGCTCCATGACCTGCGGCGAAACAAAGCCCTTTGCCACCAGCCCGCGTGTGCGGCGGGCGTCGGACGCCGCCAGCCGCGCCAGCGCGCACACCTCGCCCACATGCGCTGCCGCCGTGCGCGACTGCTCCTTCGCCAGCCGCTCGCGCGCGGCAAGATCGTCGTTCCACAGCGTTAGCAGGACCTGCCCGGTCCGCACGCGGTCGCCCTTGTGAATATTCAGGGATTCGATGCGCCCGGCGGCGGGCGGCGCCAGCTTGGCGCGGCGGCAGGCTTCGACCGAGCCTGCGCGGGTATTGGAGACGGAGGCTTCCACCCGGCCGGGCGCGACCAGGGCAGTGACGACGGGCACCGGCTTGTCACGGGTGGCCCACCAGAGCCCCCCGCCCGCCACGGCCAGCGCAGCCAGCGGCAGCGCCAGCTTGGCGAACAGGCGGCGCGGCGCTTGCGGAGGGCTTGAAGGCGGGGACATGGGCACATCTATCCTAGGAAATCAGGATGACTGTATCCAGGCACCTGAGCGGGGGAGCAGTGGGCAGCGCGGCTCGTGGCGTGCAGCCAGCCGGATGGCCACCAGAATAGGGTAGCGGGGCGGGAATGACGTCGCCTCGCGACGGTGGGCGGGGCGCGGATCGACAGGCCGCGAGCCGGCTTGCCGAGTGCCACAATCTCACGCAACATGCCGGATGCGGCACAACAAACCGCCCATGTTCCCTTTTTAGGCTGAGTGTCAGAAGGATGGCCATTGCTGCCGCCGGTGGGAGTGGGCTTGACCCAGAAGCTGTGACGGTTGCTGCCGAGTTCGTAGCCTGCTCGGACACAGAGGCGCGGGCGCCGCGCAAAGGAGGTCTGTAGCCACCCCATCGGCTTGCGTTATGAGCGGCGATTCACCGGCGCTTTTGGCAGGCATGCCCTGCGGCATTCTCCTGCCGCAGCGCCGCGAGCATCTCGTCCGCCGTGCCGTCCTTGATCCGGGCCGTGGCGAGCAGAGTGGTGAAGGGGGGCCATCACCGTGGTGGCGCGCAAAGTCCCGGCCAGGCGTTGCGCCTGTCTTGGTGTGGGAGCCAGGACGAAGGCGGTACGCAGCCCGGCGCCGAAGCGGCCGACAACGCTCCCGACATGATCCATACACGAGGGGCCGCTATCTGGGCGGGAACTGACGCTCGGATGTCTGTGTGAAGCCTCGGGCGAGAGTCCGCAGATGGCCGGCTGCGGCCGTTGCGACGCTCTCCATCGTTGGCATTTCAATTGGCTCAAGGGTGCGGAAATCCTGGATCGGGGAGGAAGGCAGTCCGGACGGTCGTGCTCAATGACCAGTTGCTGTCGCACGTTGAGCGACGGTTTCCATCTATTGCCGCAGAAGAACAACATCGCCTTGCCGCTTAATTAGCCCCGATTTTGCGTTTCGGTATCGGACCGGCGAGGCTGACGTGGGGAGGCTAGGAGCGATGCCACCTCACAGCCGTGATAATGTTCGTCGCCGCCACCTTCCTGGGAGACGCAAAGTGATTTCGCACATTTTTCTTGGCGTTAACGACTTCGATCGTGCTTTTGAGTTTTATTCGGCGTTGATGCATGAACTAGGACACAACCTCAAATTCTGCGAGCGCGACACGCCATGGGCAGGGTGGATGGCAACGGACGCACCGCGGCCGCTGTTCCTTATTGGCAAGCCATATGACGGCAATGCTGCGCGAGGTGGGAATGGTCAAATGGTGGCATTGCTTGCGCGTGACCGGCAGACCGTTGACCAGGCATACGCCCGTGCGCTCGCAAACGGAGCAAATTGCGAAGGCGCTCCTGGCCTAAGAGCCCAGTATCACCCTCACTTCTACGGCGCATACTTCCGAGATGCTGATGGAAACAAGCTTTGCGTATGCTGTCATCACCCGGTGTCGGTTTAGCGTTATCGATTTAGCACTGACCTGCCTCTACGCCTGTCGACACGGCCAGCGCCTCAGATGGGTGTCGACGCGCTGGCGCGGGCAACGGAAGCCGAAGCGGACGGCGCATATACGGCGTTGAACGCCATCCTTGTCGAAGGAAACCACTTGCCACCGCCGACGATAGCTGTCATCCGAGCCATCCGTCCGGTCAAGGAAACGATGGGCGCCTGCGATCCCAGCAAGACACTCGATATATGGCGCACGACCCTCGCCCCGTTTGTGACGCTACTGGTGGGATGCTGAGGCGATCTTTTGAGAAAAAAACTTCACGAAAGCCTCGACCTTCCTCGGGTGATTGCGAGGTTTCGGAAACACCGCATATATTCCCGGCTGCTTAGACGCACCAATCTCGTCGTACTCTTCCAGCAGCCGAATCAAGCCACCGCTGAGCAAGTCCTGCGCGACAAGCCAGTCGGGCTGCCGGGTGATTCCCTTGCCTGCCTTGGCCCATGCAATCAGCGCATGCGATTCGTTACTCGAAAATGGCCCATCTACCGGAATTGCCATAGTTGTGCCGTCCACCTGGTACTGCCAAGATGAGGAATGCGGTTCATGGCGGTAAATCAGGCACTGATGTCGTGCCAGTTCGGCCGGATGCCGGGGGGCGCCATGAGATGCCAGATAGGCGGGGCTGGCGCATGTTACGCGGCGGTACGTGCTGAGGCATCGAGCGGAGAAATCGGAATCCCCCGGTCGCCCCGCCCGCAGGGCGAGATCGAAGCCGTTGGCGACAAGGTCGAGAATCCGGTCGCTAACCTGGAGATCGAGGCTGATTCTCGGGAAGCGTGCCGTGAACTCATGGAGATGCGGGTACACAAAGGTCAGCGCCACGCCCAACGGTAATGTCACGCGCAGCTCACCCCTTGGTTCCGACGCAAGGCGCCGGACCGCATCTTCAGCTTCATGCGACTGTTCAATGATGCGCTTCGCGTGTTTGTACCAGAGCCTGCCCGCCTCGGTCACGGCGATGCGACGCGTCGTCCGGTCGAGCAGGCGTGCGCCAAGCCGTTTTTCTATTCGAGCTAGTGCGCCGGTCACCGTCGCAGGCGCGAGTCCGAGGACCCGGGCTGCCTGCGCCATGCTCCCCGAGTCCACGATCTGGCAGAACACCTGCATGCTGAACAGCTGATCCATCGTCGATTATTCGTAAATCATGAAGAATCCATTCATGGGCGGCTACTTTATCAAAATTTCCGCACACCCTACGATCTTCTCCAATTTGGCATTCATCGCAACACTACCTGGAGAAGCCCATGACCCAGCACGGCAGTTGTCTCTGCGGACGCATCAAATATCGAATCCACGGCCCGCTAACCGACGTCCTGAATTGTCATTGTTCGATGTGCCGAAAGCTCCATGCCTCGGCCTTCCGCACGAGAGCCAAGGTGGCGATTAGGGATTGGGAATGGGTATCGGGGCAGAACACCGTCAAGTTTTACGAGTCCTCGCCTGGCGAGCACAAGGGATTTTGCAGCGAATGTGGCTCAAGCATATTGACGCGATTTGACTGCAATCCCGAGGTATTCGGATTCCCGCTCGGTACGCTTGATAGCGATCCCGGCGTGAAGGCCGAGCGTCATGTTTTTGTCGGCAGCAAGGCGTCGTGGTATGACATCACCGATACGCTTCCGCAGCACAAGGAATACTGAGGCCAGTCGGAGGGCAGTACACATACAAGGTAAATATCACGAATAAGAAGCTTGAAATAAAGAATAGTGGAAAGCCCCAACAATGCCAGTCTCATCGGCTAGCCCTCAGCTCACCACCGTGGTCTTACTCAACCCAAGTTCGCGCGCCCACGCCTTGGAATTGGCGTCGATATGCCAAAGGTGTCGAACCTACGATCTGCCGAAACCGCCTAGCAAAGTTATTTGGTTCACCGAATCCCGTGCTTTGCCCGATTTCTGCGGCCGAGGCGGATGTGAAAGCCAGCAAAGTCTTTGCCCGCTCGATCCGCCTTTCAGTCACGATCTCCAGAAAGGTCTTTCCGGTTTCACTCTTCAGCAGGTGGGCCAGGTGTGTTGCTGACACATGACTGGCCTGCGCAGCGTCGCCCAAGGTCAGTTCCCGCGAAAGGTTTTGGGTGATATACCGAATGCAGCGCAGCACGGACTGCTTGTACGACTGCAGCAACATCCCGTTGCCCTCGCAAAGACGGATCTTGTCACCGTGGCGTCGCCACACCATGCCAATCAGGTTTAGCAAGTGGCTGCGGATCAGCAAGTTGCTGGCCGTATCGTCACTGGGCGATTGCTGGGATTCTTGCGCCATGCGCTCGCAGAGCTCCTGAAGGTACTGGGTGTCCAGTTCATCGAACTGAAAATCCAGACAATGCTGAAAGCGGAAGGGACCAAGCTCTGGCGCGCGCGCGAGCGGGACTTCCGACAACTCGAAGACATCAAGGTTAAGCGACGGCAGCAAATACTCTTTGCTGATGTTGATTACGTGGAACTTGCCATCCGCTACGTTCGGAATGTAGTGAACCAGAAACGGCAGGACGAAACTCACGGTGCCGGGGTGAATGGGCCGCTGCTGGCCCGCAATGTAGTGAGTGGTCTCGCCTAGCGTGTTGACGTAAATCTGGAAGTACTCGTGACGGTGCGGCACCGGGTTCGGCAGACAGTTGCTCTGATCGTGGATGCCAAAGTAGGCGCTCTGCGCCCGGGCCGCCATGGTGTAGTTCCGGATGACAGCGCCCTTTTTGCCCTCGTGGTCGAGGGGCGTCAGTGGGGCGTTCGAGGGATTCGCTCTGTGCATGGAAACGTGAGGAGCAAAGGATCGTAAGGATTGCGCATCTTTTCGCAAGCCTGTGCGTTGAGGCCGAACGACCGCGTCTCTAAACTCTAGCCACTCCGTTCAATAATCTTACACAGAGACAATCCTTATGCCTAGAGCCAGTGCGGACAGCGTCGTCGTGCAATCGACGAAGGTCCCGAGCGTTACCCCCGCCTTTATTGGTATCGTCGGCAGCGATCAGCGCTTCCCGGTACGGCGCGTCTATTGCGTGGGGCGCAACTATCTTGCCCATATCCGGGAAATGGGGGAGGGTGACGAACGCGACCCGCCATTCTTCTTCCAGAAGCCGGCCGATGCCATTGTGACCGATGGACGCGTCCCGTATCCGACGTTCACAGACGACTTTCAGTTCGAATTTGAACTCGTCGTTGCTATCGGCAGTGAAGCGGCGGACGTGCCGCCGGATACTGCATTGGATCATGTCTTCGGCTACGCCGCAGGGCTTGACATGACGCGGCGTGACCGCCAACGCGAATGCAACAAGCGCGGCCTGCCGTGGGAGCTGGGCAAGTCATTCGACCATTCGGCGCCATGCGGTCCCATCCATCCCGTGGCGAAGGTCGGCCATCTCCGTTCGGGCGCACTGAGCCTGGCGGTAAACGGTGACGTACGACAGCACTCGGTCCTGGAGAAGATGATCTGGAACGTCCATGAAATCGTCAGCGAGCTTTCCAGGCAGTACCGCCTGCTTCCTGGGGACTTGATCTTTACCGGCACGCCAGAAGGCGTTGGGCCGGTGCAGCGCGGTGACAGGTTGATCGGCCGTATTGAAGGACTCGACCCCTTGCAGGTCGAGATCGTCTGAGTCCCGGGTCAAAGGAAACACGCCATGAAACCACTCGAACGCATCTCATTTTCGGCCATTTCCGAGCGTCCCGCCCTGACGCTGCCGGATGGCAAGCGCCTGGCCGTTTGGGTCATCGTCAATGTTGAGGAATGGGATATCAACGAGACCATGCCGCGCACGGTTCTCACGCCTCCGGCGGGCGGTTCGCCGATGCCAGACATCCCGAACTGGGCCTGGCACGAGTACGGTAACCGCGTCGGCTTTTGGCGCATGCTGGACGTCATTGACGGGCTTGGGATCAATGCAACGCTCGCCATCAACGGCTCCGCCATCGATGCCTACGAGCCTATCGCCAAGGCGGCGATGGCTCGTAACTGGGAGTTCATCGGCCATGGCTTTGGGCAGCGCAACATGCAGAAGGTGCCCGACGAAGCGGTCGACATCGCAAAGACCACCGAGGCCATTCGCGCCTACACCGGGAAGCGCCCCCGCGGCTGGCTTGGACCGGGGCTCACCGAGACCTGGAACACGCCTGACATCCTCGCGGAGCAAGGCTACGAGTACGTGTGCGACTGGGTGCTCGACGATCAGCCCGTGGAACTGAGGACGCGAGATGGCGGCCGTATCGTGAACGTGCCCTACACACAGGAGTGCAACGATGTAGCGATGATGCTGATCCAGCATCACAAGGCCAGCGAGTATCGCGACCGCGCTATCGACCAGTTCGAGCAGCTCTACGCCGATGCGAAGGACTCAGCCCGGGTGATGGCGCTGGTCGTGCATCCGTACATCATGGGCGCGCCACACCGCCTGCGCTATTTCCGGGAGGCGCTGGCGCACATTCGGGCACACGACGACGTTGCCTTCCTGACGGGAGAGCAGATCCTCGATTGGTATAAGGCAGCGCGCGCGGGCTCATAGCCGGATCCGTGCATCGCCAGGAACTCGAACAAATCTCTCGCTTGACGAGAAGGAGACAACACGTGAATTCCTCGACTTCGGCCGGCTCGCTGACCGGAGACGTGCGCAGCGATGCGCCCGTCACGGCATTGGAGATCGGCATGTTTCTTGTGCTGCTTGCCTCCTATGCGCTCAACGCGATGGACCGGCAGATCTTTCCGCTGATCGCCGCAGATGTGCGAAGGGAGTTTGGGTTCGGCCTCGCCGACACCGGCCTGCTTTCGACCATCTTTACGCTCGGCATGGCACTAGCCGGGGTGCCCACAGGCTACCTGCTGGCGCGGTGGTCGCGCAAGGCCGTGCTCCAGATTGGCATCGCGATTTTCTCGCTTGGCACGCTGTTGACTGCCTACTCGAGCGGCTTCGCCGACATGATCCTCTACCGCGCCGCTACTGGCATCGGCGAAGCGATGCAGCTGACTGTGGTGATCGCCATCGCGGCCAGCTATTTCGCTCGCTTCCGCGCGACCGCCGTTGGGGCCATCAACTTCTCCTTCGGTGTCGGCGCCATCGTGGGACCGCTGCTCGGTGGGCACCTGATCGGCATCGAGCGCAACTGGCGCTTGCCGCTGGTGGTGTTTGGCCTGACCGGATTTGTCGCCATGGCGCTGATCGCGGCTACCGTGAGCAAGCGCATGACAGAAAAGGCCAGCGCGATCGCCACGCACATCGACACGCGCGGTGCAACCACGATGTGGAACCGCAACACGGCTCTCTTGACTGTGATGAGCATCATTGGCGGGTTATGCATCTATGGCTACCTCGGCATGTACCCCACGTTCCTGCGCGAGCATCTGCACTACACGCCGGCGGACACTGGTCGCGTCATGAGTATCTTCGGGTGCGGCGTGTTCGCCTCTATCTTTGGCGGCTGGCTTGGCGACCGCTTCCACCCCAAGCTTGTGTTGTCGCTGAGCTTTGCGGGGACCGGGCTGCTCGGCTTCCTTCTGTTCTCGGGGCCGACGGGCATGTTGGTCCAATCGGTGCTGTCATTCGTGTGGGGGCTGGTGGTGAGTGGCGTGCTGTACGTGAACCTGGCCGGCTACCATATCAAGTCCGTGCGCTCTTCGCTCACGAATCGGGCCACGGGTGTCTTTGTCACGACGCTCTACGGCGCGGGCGCTTTCGCGGGCTACATCATCGGCGGCATCGCGGCGCGCTTTGGCTGGAGCACCGCCGGCTTTGCGCAGATCACCTTGTTATCGGTCTTCGGAATAGTACTCACCCTGCTACTGCGGACCGACCGGATGTCCTTGCCTGTGCGTAAGCCATGACGCCGGCCGAACGGGTGCTGCTCGGTGGCGCTGCGACTTTCGCCGGGACGCGAAATGCGGTGGCAGGCGGCGGTAGTTTCCTGACACTGCCGGCCTTGGCGATGGTGGGCGTGCCGCTGGTATCTGCCAACGCCACCGGGACCGCCGCGCTCCTGCCTGGCTATATGGCGGGTGCCTGGGCACAGCGCAAGGATCTGTCGGCGCCGATGGCACCCTCGCTTCTTCGGCTAAGCGTACTGTCGGTGCTGGGCGGTGCGGCAGGCGCTACGTTGCTGCTGTCGACCTCGAACACCGACTTCGGGCGCATTGTGCCATGGTTGCTGTTAGCCGCGACCCTTCTCTTTGCCTGTGGGCCAAGGCTTCTGCGCAAAGGAGCCGTCGCGTCGCAGTCCCCCAGTGAATGGATCACGGACATCAGCATCGCTGCGGTCGCGCTCTACGGTGGCTATTTCAACGGCGGTCTCGGCATCTTGCTGCTGGCGGTTCTCGGGGCGCTTGGGCACACCGACATGAGCCGGATGAACGGCATCAAGAACTTCGTCTCCGTGATCCTGACGCTGATGGCAGTCGTTATCTATGGGGCCAGCGGTGCCATCGCTTGGACGCATGCACTATGGATGGCGATAGGCGCAACGGCCGGCGGATACTTCGGCGGCGTCCTCGCTCGGCGACTGAAGCCGGCACTTGTGCGCGGCTTCGTCGTCATGACAGGGCTGGCAATGACGACAGCATTTTTTCTCAAGACGAACTGACCGCACCTCTCGCAAACCAGATTGTATCGGATAGAGATATGAGAACAACCAGAAGAGAATTCACTAAGGCCGCCGGCGCATTGATGGTCGCGGCAACCGGGATCCCATCGCTTGTCGCTCCGGCATCGGCTTCGGCGCGGGGCGGCACGCCATCCGCAGCGACCGGAGTCCGTCGAGGCACCTACCTAATCAAAAATGGCATGGTCATCACGGTCGACCGGACGCATGGTGTTTTGCCGCGCGCCGACATACTGATTCGCAACGGCGTGATCGATAAGATCGGTCGGGGTCTGAGCGCATCCGGCGCGCAGACGATCGATGCCACTGACATGATCGTCATGCCCGGCTTCGTCAACTCTCACTACCATATGTGGAGCGCGATCGGACGCAGCTTCACTGCGCGGAACGGCGGCTTCTCCTACTACCCGGCCAAGAGCGCCACATCCGCCTTGTACACGCCCGAGGACTTCTACAACAGCGTGCTCCTGGCGTGCGCCGAACTAGCGAACGGCGGGACCACTACCGTGCACAACTGGTCGCATAACACCCGCTCCGCGGCTCATGCGGATGCCGAACTTCGCGCGCACCAGCACTCTCTGCTGAGGGCCCGTTACTCGTACGGCCACATTGACAAGCTCCCGGTAGACGAGGTGAACAGGTTCGGCGACCTTGCGCGCATCCAGCGCAAATGGTTCGGTGCAAACTCCCCATTCGAAGGTTTGGTGCACCTGGGACTGAATCTGCGTGGTCCGCAACAGAGCACCGATGATGTCTTTCACGAGGAAATGAAGTTCGTCAAGAAGAGTGGGCTTCCCGTAGCGATCCACGCGCCGCAGGAGTCGCCCAACAATGTCGATGCTGTCGACTACGAGAGGCGCGGTTACCTCGGCCCCGATTTCATGATCGCGCATTACGTCCCGGCGACGACCGAGGACTTGATGGCGATGGCGCGCACGAAGACACCGCTCTCCTTTGCGACACATTCCGAGCTCCGGCTCAGCAGCACAGGCGATGCCCGGGCTGCGCTGTTCGCGATGCGTGCCGCGGGGCTGACTATCTCATTATCAAGCGACGCGACGTCTATTGCCCCACCGGACATGTTCGAAATGATGCGTTTCACCTGGAACCTCGGGGTGCCCTGGGTTGGCACCCCGAGCGAGCGGGCAAGGGCGGTCAGCGTGCAAGAGGTAATCGAGATGGCGACGATCAATGGAGCCATCGCGATGGGGGTCGGCGACATCACTGGATCGATCACTGAAGGCAAGCGCGCAGACATCATTCTGGTGCGGGCCAAGGATCTGAACATCTGGCCAATAGGCAATATCGAAACGGCGATTGTGCAGAGCGGCAGCGCTAGCAACGTCGACACGGTGTTAGTCGATGGCCGAATAATAAAGAGAAGCGGTCGCTTGCTAGCCTACAACGTGGACAGCATTGTTCGCGGTGCTCAGCAGTCCTCCAACCGGATTCTCAATGCGGCTGATGAGATGATGAAGTTATGAGTATTCTAAAGAGTGAGTGGACCCAACGCCGCCTTCTGTTCGAGATGAAATGCACACCGAACTCCCTCCGTGGACCAGACAGCGGGAGTCATTTGTCCGCCCAAGGGGCGACCACTCGATTTAGTCGAGACGAACGCGAATACGTTCTTCGCATATGCGTTCTTCGTTTTGTACGGTCCGGCAAGGCAACGCCGCGTTGTCCGGACCTTCATCCTTTACTTCCCAGGCCCTGCCCATGCGCACAGCACGCTTGCTATCAAGTAGTTCTATCGCGGCCCTTGCCACCCTCGTTGTGCCGGCGCTCTGCATCGCCAATGCCAACGCCGCCGAGCAGATCGTCAGGCATCGCAACCCGGCGCACATGACCGAACCGTGGGCGCGTGAGTTCGCGGAGGTGATTGAGATTCCCGCCAATGCGCAGCTGCTTGTGCTCAGCGGCGTGGGGCCCGCGGTGGCGAATGCCTCGGCGCCGCCCGATACCGCGGCCTCCTATGGCGACACCGCAACCCAGACTCGCAGCGTGCTTGGCCAGATCGAGCGCATCCTCCAGGATCGCGGCTATCGCATGGGCGACATCGTCTCCATGCAGGCGTTGATTGTGGCAGACCCGGCCACGGGCAAGCCAGACTTTACCGGCTTCTCGAGCGCCTATAAGCAATACTTCGGAACAGACAAGCAGCCCAACGTGCCGGTGCGCACGCGAGCCGAAGTCTTGCGGCTGGTGCCGCCAGGATGGCTAGTCGAAGTCACCGTCATGGCGAGCCGTGTGCCGTCGCGGCGGGCACGGTAGAAGACATAGGCTAACTAGCGGTGCCGCAACCGGGAGGGCGGAGCTTGAGTTGGCCGGGCGCAGATAGTGGGACAGCGCACCTAACTCTCGGTGGAACATGACTGAGTGCGCCGAGCCGCCGCCTGCGAGGCGGGTTGCCCAGGAATCGGCTTGGCGGCCCGACGAGCTGTCGCGTGTCGTGGCCCTCATGTGTTGCAGTGGTGCTCCCCGGTATTTGCTCGCGATTATGATCTGATTTATACAATAAGGCTAAATGAAAGTAAGAGAGTTATGTATCGCTTCGCTAGGAGTTGTAGTGCTAACTCAAACATCACTATCCTGGGCGCAAAGTTTTAATGGGAAAAATCTCTTTACGCAGAGATGTGCCATGTGCCATGGAGCAGACCTCAAAGGCACAGGGCCATTGGCCAAGAAAAGCACTCCTCCCACACCTGATCTGACAACCGCCGCTTTCAAAAGACGACTCAATGATTATCCTGGTGTTATTGTTTCATCGGTGATACTTCGTCCAAATGGAGACTTGATTCCAAGAACTTTGCAAGAGAATGGTGTAAGACTGGCGCCGCACTCTTGGACTGTTCAAGATTTTCGAGATTTAAATAAATACATGAGTGGTGTGATTTCAAATAGCCGATGATCTTGAGGTACAAGCCGACACGAAAGTTCGATGATCGCGGCCACTTATCCTTGGGGCCGGCCGTTAGCCAGACG
This sequence comes from Cupriavidus sp. IK-TO18, assembly GCF_015549295.1. NCBI lineage: Bacteria > Pseudomonadati > Pseudomonadota > Betaproteobacteria > Burkholderiales > Burkholderiaceae > Cupriavidus > Cupriavidus sp. IK-TO18. The sequence continues at coordinate 136,054 of NZ_JADGMP010000025.1, read as the reverse complement.
ACATTCGTCTGGCGTGAAGGGCAGCCAGATTCAAAGTGACTGCTCTGGATTTGAACCGTCGTCTGTGCCGGTTCGTAGGCAGTTCAACTATGGATTGCGCGTTGACTGACTGTCTGCAAGGGGCCAACTCAGCGGTCGGTCGCCGGAAGGTTGGGCGGCCGAGAATGGCGGGACTTAGCCATCGGGCGGGTCAGGTGCAAGGGGCGTGGTAACAGGGCCGCTTCCGACCCAGTGCTGCCCCTGAAATAGGATTGACGACCGTCAGGTTCCGGCCCGACATGAGACGATCGCGGATGAGGCCACGTCGATGACTTGCGAAATCGGAGTTCTGGATGACAGGCTTCTTCTCACGCACGCAAGCTCGGCGCAGCCTACGGAAAGTCTTCACGGCGCTCCGCCCATGTCAGGATCGCATCCAGTGCCGGACACAACGCCTGGCCCCAATCAGTCAGGCGGTAGTCCACCTTCGGCGGCACCTGATGATAGACCGTACGCATCACGATGCCGTCCGCTTCGAGGCGGCGTAGCTGCTGGGCAAGCATCTTCTGTGTGATGCCGGGGATCAGTCTCTCGAGGTCCGAAAAGCGCTGTACCTGACCACCGAAAAGGTGAAACAAGATACCAGCTTCCAGCGGCCTTCCAGCAGTTTGAATGCGGCTTCAACATCGATTGCGGCAGTCGCGGGAGTGTAGTTTTTTCGGTTAGCCAAGGGTTACTTACTTTCTTGTGCGTTCTTGCGATACGGTAACTGTAGCGCCATGATTGGGGCATGAAAACCTTCACGTTGAGGTGAACCCCGATGAACATGATGCTGCCCCCGCCACTGGATGCCTATCTACTCGCGGAAACCGTCACCGACTCCGCCCCTCTCTCGAACTGCTTTGCCGCCGATGCCGTCGTGCGGGACGAAGGCCGCACGATCAAGGGGCTGGAAGCCATCCAGGCCTGGAAGAAGGACAGCAAATCCAGGTACCAGTACAGCATTGAGCCGTTGGACGTATCCCAGGACGGCGCCACTGTGACGATGCACGCACGGCTCACGGGCACCTTTCCCGGTAGCCCAGTCGTGCTGACATATACGTTCGTCCTGGCTGGCGGCAGGATTGCGTCGCTGGAGATTCGCTAATGAACTCCGCACCCGAACTTCTGGGGCTTCGGGCGCTCGTTACGGGCGGAACCAAAGGCGTCGGCAAGGCCGTTGTCGCACGCCTTTGCGAGGCAGGTGCGAACGTTCTGACGACTGCGCGTTCCCGTCCCGATGAACTTGCCGAAGAACGGTTCATCGGGGCGGACATCACAACGGCCGAGGGCTGTAACGCCATCGTCGACGCAGTGCACGAGCGGTTCGGTGGCGTCGATATAGTCGTGCACGTCGTGGGCGGATCATCTGCACCGGCCGGTGGCTTCAGCGTGCTAGATGACGATGAATGGAACAAGGCATTGAGCCTGAACCTATTCCCGGCAGTGCGCATCGATCGCGCGCTGTTGCCCTCGATGGTCGAGCAGCGTTCGGGCGTCATTATCCACGTCACGTCGATCCAGCGGCAATTACCGTTGCCGCAGGCGACGATTGCCTATGCCGCCGCCAAGGCTGCCCTGTCAAACTACAGCAAAGCCTTGTCCAAGGAGGTCAGTCCGAAGGGCGTTCGCGTCGTGCGTGTCTCCCCGGGCTGGGTCGAGACGGATGCCGCCGCAGGTCTCGTTGCCGAGATCGCCCGACAAGGCGGCATCGACACGGAAGGCGCCCGCAAGATCATCATGGATTCGCTCGGCGGCATTCCTCTTGGCCGGCCATGCTCACCCCGGGAAGTGGCAGAACTCATTGGTTTCCTCGTCTCTGGCCGCGCCAGTGCCATCACCGGCACTGAGTACGTCATCGACGGAGGAACTGTTCCGACTGCGTGATCTGAGCCGCTTGCCCGGCCAGCCCCGGCGTCCACGCCATCGTCGCCGCACGCTTGCGTAAGTGCGCAGCTACCCAGAGGTCAGTCGTCCAGCAGGCGGAACAGTGGCCACCAGCCGATGAGGCATGCCCACACGCGCGCGGCGCCGCCTTCCAGCGCGGCGTCGAGCGCGTGCGCCACAGTGCTGGAGCAGTTGCGGTGCATGAGGTTGTAGGTGGCATTCTGGCGACACTCGTCCCAGAATGCACGCTCACGGCAGGGCCCAGCGCCCGGTCACCGCTGCGCCGCATGCCCATAAGCTTCCGATGCGGCTCGAACACGGGGCGCTCCCTCAGTCAGGACCGGTTAGCCCGCATCTCGGCCAGCCCCGACCAGCCGGCGCACCGTTCGATGGCCTCGCCAGCCGCCAGGCAAAGCGCCTCCTGGAAGCGCCCCGCCACCAATTGCACACCCATCGGCGTGCTGCCTGCCATGCCGGTCGGCACCGACAAGCCCGGCAGTCCGAGCATGGCCGGCGCCAGCAGCGGGCTTTGCGCGTCCAGGATCTCGCGCATGGCGGCATCGCCCTGCTGGTCCGCGTCGACCGCAAACGGGCGCTGCCATGAAACCGGCATCAGCAGCAGCGGATATTGCGCAAGAAAGAGCTGCCAGTCGCGTAGCAGGTTGGAGCGCAGGGCCAGGGCGTCCATATAGCCCACGAGATCCAGATCCGGGGCCAGCCGGTACATGCTGCCGAAGGCGCGGCGGATTGCGTCATCGCCGTCGGTCTCTACGGCTTGCCGTACGCTGGCTTTGGTCTCGTTCATGGTGAGTGCCAGCCACAGCTCCGCTGCCTCGGTGAAGCGCGGCGGTGCGGCTTCCTCGACCGTATAGCCGGCCTGTTCCAACCATCGTGCCGCCTGCGCGACCGCAGCGACAACCTCGGGGTCGGCGCGGTAGCCCGGCAGCGAGGTACATACGGCCACTCTTGTACCAGGCTTGTAGGCATTGGCCGGCTGGGCAGCATCCAGCGGCGCGGGCGTCCACCACGGATCCCTGGCATCGGCCGCGGACATCGCCGCCAGCGCCAGGCGCAGGTCCGCCACGCTGCGCGCGAGCGGCCCCTGCACCGAGGTCATGTGCATGCCGATGGTGCGCTCCCGCGACTGGGACGGATTGAACGCCGGCACCCGACCGAAGCTCGGCCGCAGGCCTGCCACGCCGCAGGCATAGGCCGGATAGCGGATCGACCCGCCCTGGTCGTTGCCGTGCGCCAGCGGGCCGATGCCGGCCGCAACCGCTGCCGCCGCGCCGCCGCTGGAGCCACCGGGTGTACGCGTGGCGTCGTAGGGATTGAGCGTGCGGCCGTGCGGGGCGTTGTCGGTGAACCAGCGCATCGAGAACGCCGGCGTATTGTTGCGGCCGATGATGATGGCGCCCGCCTTGCGCAGGTTGGCGACCGCTGGGCTGTCGGCAGTGGCCACGGTGCTGCGGTAGGCCGCTACGCCATTGGTAGTGGCGCGCCCCGCCTGGTCCACGTTCACCTTGATCGTCACGGGCACGCCGTGTAGCGGGCCCACCGGCTCGCCGCGTGCCAGCATGGCATCGGCTTCGGCGGCAGTGTGCAGGGCCTCGTCGGCCAGCACCTCGACCACCGCGTTGAGGCGGGGGTTGACGTCGTCCAGCCGGGCCAGGCAGCTTGCCGCCGCCTCGCGGCACGAGATTTCCCGGGAGGCGATATGCCGCGCGAGATCGACGGCGCTCAGGCGCCACAGTTCGTTGCTCATGGATGGTCCGTTGTGGTTGTGGATGCGATGCAATCGGTGATGCGCACGGCTGCCCGGCGCGGCGGCAAGCGCGCGATCAGTCGGCCTTGATGCCGGCGCGCCTGACGGTGGCGCCCCAGCGGGGCACCTCGCTGCGGATCAGGCTGGCAAACGCCTCGGGCGTGGAGGGCATGGCCTCGATCGACAGCGCGGCATTCGCCTTGACCACGGCGGGATCTGCCAGGGCCTTGTTGAGCGCAGCGTTGAGTTTGCGGATGACGGGCATGGGCGTACCCGCCGGCGCTACCAGCCCGCCCCAGGCCACCACCTCGAAGCCCTTGATGCCGCTCTCGTCCACGGTGGGCACCTGCGGCAGCACCGGCACGCGCTGCAGGCTGGTCACGGCCAGCGCCTTGATCTGCTTGCCGGCAATGAACTGCTGGATGCCCGAGACGTTGTCGAACATCACATCGACCTGGCCGTTGACCATGTCGCCCAGCGCCTGCGCGCCGCTCTTGTAGGGCACATGCATCATCCTGATGCCGGTGCTGCCCTGTACCAGCTCACCCGCCAGGTGAGCGCCCGAGCCGATGCCCAGCGACCCCATCACCACCTTGCCGGGGTGCTGCTTCGCGTACGCGACCAGCTCGGCAAGGTTGTTGGCCGGCAGGTCCTTGCGCGCCACCAGCACATAGGCGTTGCCAATTGCCAGACCAATCGGCGCGAGATCCTTTTCCGGGTCGTAGGGCAGCCTGGTGTAGAAGGTGCGGTTGACGGCCAGCGTGACCATATTGCCGTAGCCGATGGTGTAGCCGTCGGCGGCGGAGGTGGCCACCAGTTGGGTCCCGACGATGCCGCCGGCGCTGGGCCGGTTGTCGATCACCACCGGCTTGCCCAGTTCGCGGCCCATCGCCTCTGCGATCGGGCGCAGCGCCACGTCCACGCCCGCACCGGCCGCATAGGGCACCACCATCTTGAGTGGCCGCTCCGGCCACTCGGCCCGCGCCAGCAGTGGCGCGGTGCATAGGGCTGTTATCGCCAGGGCGGCCATTGCCCGCACGGCGAAACGGGTGACGACCGGTCGTTCTGTCGGGGTGCGCGTCTTCTCCATGTGTCTCCTCGCTGTTTTCTTTGCATTGGCATGGGGTTCGCAACAAGGCTACGCAGATAGAATGAAAGCCAAAAGACGCTAAATTCTTTGTGATGACAACTCAGGGTTGTCGTCATTATCGCCAGCAAGCGCAAGACATCCCGGCCCATGGACCGGGAAGCGAGGGAGACAACGTGAAGGACCATCACCTGAAGGCCTGGCTGAGCCTGGTGGAGACCGGCAGCATCCGCGGCGCGGCACGCGGCCTGCACCTGAGTCAAGCCGCCATTACCAAGGCCATCCGCGAACTGGAACAGGACCTGGATGCGCCGCTGATTGTGCGCAGCTCGCGCGGCGTGACGCTGACCGAATGCGGCCACCAGCTCACCCTGCGGGCGCGGCTGGCGCAGGCGCAGCTTGCACTGGCACGGCAGGACATCCGCCAGTTGCAGGGCGGCAAGCAGGCGCACGTATCGGTAGCGGTCACGCCGATGGTCTTCCTGAGCCTGCTGCCCGACGTAATCCGCGCCTTCCGCAAGCGCATGCCGCTGGCCGAGCTCACGCTGGAAGAAGGCATGATGCCGCTGGTGCTGCCCGCACTGCGCGACGGCACCGTCGACTTTGCCGTCGCCGCGCCGGGACAGCAGGCCATTGGCAGCGAGTTCGTCTTCGAGCCGCTGCAGACGCTGGAGATCATGGTCGCCTGCCGCCGTGGCCATCCGCTGGAACACGCGACCGAGTGGGAACAACTGCTTGAATGCGAATGGCTGATGCATCTGTCGCCAGGCAGTCACCACACCTATATGCTCGACCAGTTGCGGGAGGCTGGTATTCCCGTGCCGGCACGGATCATCAAGGCCAATACCTTTGGCGTGAGCTGGAACCTGATGACGCGCAGCGATGCGCTGCTTTCATGTCCGGCCGGGCTGCTCGGCGTGGAACCGTATGCGCAGCAGGTTAGCCGGGTCCCGTTGCGGATGCCGTTGCCGCCGATCACGCTGGGGATTCTGACGCTGCGGGATACGCCGCTGTCGTTGGCGGCGGAGACTATGGCGGAATTGTTCAGGAGGGAAATTGCGGTGAATGGAGAGAAGCTGGCGACGGGATGACGGGTTCAGGACTCGGCTGCAACAGCATCGAGCGAACCATCGGCAGTGCGGATTGTGCCGACGGTTCGAGCTGCCAAATCAGTCAGCGAAGCAAACTTTGGCTGAGAGCTGATCGAGCTGGGATTTGACCGTTAACAGCAGGCAGTGGGTGCCGTGGATTTCTTCCGAGTGATCGCTTTGGGATTCCAGAAGGAAGAGGATGCCGGAGAGGCTGGCGCTGAGGTGGTGCAGGGCTGATGGAGGGCGTCGATAGGATGTTTCGCACTGTGCAATTTGCGAATGAAGTCCCAAGAGTGGAAGGCGCACCTCTCCGCTAGCGGATCTTGATAGCTTCCGGGCGCAAGACCGGCTTATCGCCAGAGAATGGTGACTGTAGAGCGCCACGAAGAGCCGTATGGCAATCAGTCGCGAAGAATTGGCATATGGCGGCTTCCGACCCTTCTGAGCCGTTCGACTCCTCCACAACTCGGTGGCGGCTATCCGAGTCCAACAGTCATCCGCTTCCACTGTCGCTTTGGCAGTTGATCGGCCGACGCGGGCGATCGCTTGTCGACGGCTGTTCCGCATAGCCAATCCAGAGCATGATAAAGGGATCGCCGTTGTCCAGGCCCACGGTCCGCTCTATGTCAGGTTCGCCATATACCACGGCGTATTGGAGACGTTTGCGCCTGCTATCTCGCATTGCAGTCGCCCGTCCGCTGGTGCCCCCAACCTATCCACATTCTCCCCCTCATCCACGCCGGCGCTGTCGAAGCGTCTGCGATGGGAGAACGCCAAAGTGGGCGCGATAGAGCGCGGCGAACCGGCCAAAGTCCCAGACACCAAATCGTCCGCAGATCGCGGATACCGTATCGCCCGGCCTCGCATTGCAGAGGGCTGCGCGAATGGCATGCATGCGGTACAGCGCTAGGTAGCGATGCGGTCCCATGCCAAGGTATCGATGAAACACGTTGCGAACCGTGCGTTCGGATGCATCGGCAGCCGCGCAGAGGTCGTCCACAAGGACCGTCGTTTCCCCCACGCACTTGAGGTAGCCCAGCGCCCTGCTCAGGATCTGACGATGACGTGGCTTGAGCCGGAGATGGGTCGCGCCATCGTCGACCGTCAGCACGGCGCGAAACACGAGGTTGATCAGTTCGGCGCGAGCCGTGAGCGTGGCGGCCGGATGGCGCAATTGGTCAGGGTCGTCGCGCTCGACGCGCAAGATGCGCCGAATCGTTGCCAGCAGTTGCGGCACGCCGTTTCGACCGGTGCAGACCAGATTGTTGGAGAGCAGCGTGGCGTCAAACTCGTCGACGTGCGTGTGGACCCAGTGCAGGACCAATGGCGCCGATATCGCCACCGTCAGCCAGCTTGCCGCCCGCTCCGCAACGATGTGGAACATCTGGTCGGGCGCCATCCAGCCGACCGTGCGCTCGTCGAAGGCATGGCCATCGACAATGGTGCATTGTTGTGCACTCAACGGCACGAAGATATTGAAGTAGTCGGGCATGCCGATACCCGAATAGGCCGTGGAGGCGCCCTCCCGGCCCATCATGATCGCCACGCCATCGAGGTCGATCACCTTGAGCTGCCAGTCTCGCTGCGGCCGGGACCGCAAGACATACCTTCCCTGGACGCCGTAAAGCGCCGCCTCGAATTCGTCGAACTCCGGGCAGACCAGCTTCGTCAATGGATTGCTCCCTGGGCGGCCCTTCACGGCGGGTTGCCATGCAAGTCCAGGCGACATTTGCCGATTTTACGTAGCCGGGGACCAAGGTTTCAAGAAATGATTAGCAGCAAATGGATGCGAAGGGGAGACCATGACGGAATCAAGCCAACCAGGGACGTATCCCGCGGCTTCCACAGGATTGCTGCTTGTGGATCCCTACAACGATTTCCTCAGTGAGGGCGGCAAGCTCAACGGCCGGGCAAAGCCGGTAGCCGACCAGGTCGGCACACTGGCCAACCTGAAAAGGACGGTAACCATCGTCCGCGCAAGGGGCATCCAGGTGTTCTATGTGCCACATCATCGCGCGAGGTCTGGTGACTTCTCCACGTGGAGGCATCCCAGCCCATACCAGTTGGGCGCCAGCCGTGCGCAGGTTTTTGCCGTGGGAAGCTGGGGAGGCCAGTGGCATCCGGATTTCGAGCCCCTTCCCGGAGACATCATCATTCACGAACATTGGGGCGGCAGCGGCTTTGCCAACACCGACCTTGACTTGCAACTTAAGCAGCATGGTATCCAGAAGGTCATTCTGGTCGGGATGCTGGCCAATACCTGCATCGAGGCGACAGGACGCTTTGCGACGGAACTCGGCTATCACGTGACGCTGGTGCGCGATGCCACGGCAGCGTTCTCGGCGGAGGCCATGCATGCCGCGCATGAGATCAACGGACCAACGTTCGCCCACGCCATCGTCACGACCGCGGAGTTGTGTTCGGCGCTGGGTGGCGCGGGCGGCGTGCCACGGTAAGCAATCCTGAGATCGCCGCTTGCGGGGGAGCGCCGATTTTCTCCCTAACCTCCGGGAAGGTGCCTCCTGCACCGATCGCCGGAGCGACAGAAGACGTTCATAGCGAGGAATACTATGTCCAGGCGCGCACTTATCGTCATCGATATTCAGAACGACTACTTCCCGGGTGGCCGGTGGACGCTCTCGCAGATGGATCGGGCGGCCGACAACGCGGCTGCACTGATCGCGGCGATGCGCATGACGCATGCGCGTCGCGCGATCTGGAGTTCGAAGGCGTCGAGGTGCCGGCCGCGCAGGCCCACGCGGCCTTCATGGCCGCGCTCAGGTTTGCCTATGCCCGCGTCATCTCGACAAGGGAATGGCTGGATGAGCAGCACCCTCGATAGGGGACCGTACTGACCGGACGCAAGGGGAAGCGCAAAATGAACGACGAAAATGGGTCGGTGATGACAGCGACGCGCCGTGGCGTCCTGAAGGCCGTCGCGTCAGTGGCGGCATTGTTCACGATGTCTCGACCGGCGGACGCCGCCACCAACGCGACCGCCCCGGCGAGCAGGGGCAAACAACAAGGAGGGAATGCCATGCAAACAGTCAGGACGAAGGATGGTGTCGACATCTTTTACAAGGACTGGGGCAGTGGCCAGCCCATCGTCTTTTCCCACGGATGGCCGCTGAGCGCGGACGACTGGGACGCGCAGATGATGTTTTTCCTGAACCATGGATTCCGTGTAATTGCGCATGACCGGCGTGGCCACGGCCGGTCCACGCAGATCGCCAGCGGCCACGACATGAATCACTATGCCGACGACCTGGCAATGCTGACTGCCCATCTGGACCTGAAAAACGCCATTCACATTGGCCACTCCACCGGCGGCGGTGAAGTCGTGCGCTATCTAGCGCGACACGGCGATAGCCGCGTGGCGAAGGCAGTCCTGATCGCCGCTGTGCCGCCGTTGATGGTGAAGACGCAAGCCAATCCGGGCGGATTGCCAAAGGAAGTCTTCGACGGCTTCCAGGCGCAGGTTGCAAACAACCGGGCACAGTTCTACCGCGATATCCCTGCTGGTCCCTTCTATGGCTTCAACCGGCCGGGCATCAAGCCGGACGAAGGGGTGATTGGAAACTGGTGGCGCCAGGGCATGCAGGGTGGCGCCAAGGCGCACTACGACGGCATCGTCGCCTTTTCACAGACCGATTTCACGGAGGACCTGAAGAAGATCACTGTGCCGACGCTGGTAATGCATGGCGACGACGACCAGATTGTGCCCTATGCCGACTCCGCACCCCTTTCGGCAAAGCTGTTGCGCAATGGCATCCTGAAGACATACAAGGGATTCCCACATGGCATGCCTACCACGCATGCCGAGACGATTAACGCCGACCTGTTGGCTTTCGTTCGCTCCTGATTATTCCCCCCGCTCGCGCAGACGTGCTGCCGATACGGATTCTCCACGGCGTCTAAGCAGGCGAACCCGGAGTGCCATCATGCTCAACCTCAGTCCGCTCGGAATACTCCACACCTCGATTGCCCTGGTGGCAGTGGCGTGTGGTCTGGTGGCGTTGTTTAAGCACGGCGAAATCGAGATGAGGACGCGATCCGGCCGGCTCTATATATGGCTGACGGCAGCGACGGCATTCACCGGGCTCTTTATTTTCCGCCATGGCGGATTCGGGCCGCCCCATGCACTGTCAATCCTGACGTTGGCAGTGCTCGCCATTGCCAGTGCCTGCGAGCGACATAGGGAAGCGGGCGTAGCACGCTACCTGGCCGTACTGGGCTACTCGCTTACGCTGTTCTTCCATCTGATCCCAGGATTGACGGAGACCGGCACGCGCATCCCGATCGGCAATCCGGCCTTCAGCGGTCCGGAAGATCCGACACTGAAGGCGATGGTTGGCATCGGCTTCCTCGTCTATCTGACTGGCGCGACGGTCCAGGCGATGCGTATCCGCCGCTCCCACCGACTGACGGTCACCCCCTGAATCTCTGTTGCCCTTGTGATGAGCCAGCCAGAACAAGGACAGCCGAGGCTATTCGCCCAACCGATTCCGAAAGGATTTCTGGCCGACGTATTAGCGCTGTTTCCCAACGCCGGATTCCACCGCTGTCTTCTTGACTGACATGCCGGCACGCCGTCCTGCACCCGCTCAAGCCACTCCCAATGATCCGGTGGTGAGATAGCCACCAACTTTCCAGGAGATGCAGTCATGAAGCGTTTGTTCGCCCAACGCATGCCGGCCTTCGGTGTTCTCCCCACTGCGGGCCACGCGGCTGCCGCCGATGCCGCGGTCTCCGCGGGGACCGCCCCGACGTCCTACGTGACGGTCGAGGGCGACAGGATTGCCTACCGCAAGATCGGGCAGGGACCGACGATCATTCTCGCCAACCGCTTACGGGGGACGCTCGACACATGGGATCCGTTGTTTCTTGACGGACTAGCGTCGCGGTACACCGTCGTCACCGTCGACTATCCCGGCATCGGTTACTCGACTGGCAAACTGCCCGACTCCATGGCATCGGCGTCGAAGTTCATCGATGAGTTCGCCAATGCAATCGAGGCCGATCGTTTCGTCATCCTCGGCTGGTCGTGGGGAGGACTTGTGGCTCAGACCTATCTTCTGGACCACGCGCAACGCGTTACTCAGGCGATCCTCATCGGAACCAACCCACCCGGACATAACGAGATCCCACTGCAGCAGGTGTTTCTCGATCGTGCATTCAAGCCTGTGAACGATCTGGCGGATGAGGAGGTTTTGTTTTTCGAGCCCGCCTCCCAGGCAAGCCGTGCCGAGGCCAAGGCATCTCACGAACGCATCTACGCAAGGGCTGACGTTACCTCCAGGATACCCTCCAGGCCCGACGAGTTGGCGCCGTACTTTACGGCGGCAGAGGGCTTCCACAAGGATGAGGAGCACCGGCGCGATCGCATGGGGCAGGTGAATGTGCCGATCCTGGTAATCGCAGGAGACCACGATACGAGCACCGCTGGGCAGAACTGGTTTCCTTTGATCGGGAAGATGCGACAAGCACAATTCATCTTCTTCTCTGAAGCGGGGCACGCACCACAGCACCAACACCCCGAACTTATTTCCGACTACATTCACGATTTTCTCGTTAGGACTTCTCGCGACGGCGAGAGATGAACTCTGCGCTGGGCGGCCTTCTTCCGCGACAGTCGTCGACCATGGCTGACGTGAGGTCAACTGTCAGTGTCAGGTCGGCCGTAGCGGCCGATCGGATGAAGCCGCTCGCGCGGTAGGAGGCTCAGTTCCAGTGTGGAGGGGTGTTGGAGGTTCCGGTCCCTGACTAGCGGTTCTTCAGCGCCTCGGCAACCCCTGCGCCATAGGCGCGATCGGCCATCGTGCAATTGCGGATATGCCGTTGCTGCACGTCCTCGCTCGCGCCGCCGAGCGCGCGCGCCGTGTTGTCGAAGAGCTGCAGCTTCTGCTCGGGCGACATCAGTCGGAACAGCGCCCCCGGCTGCGAGTAGTAGTCCTCGTCCGCGCGATGGTCCCAGTGCGCGGCTGCGCCCGAGAGCGCCAGCGGCGGCTCCGCCAGCCGCGGGCTGTCGGCCCACTCGCCGCGGCTGTTGGGCACGATGCCGGGCAGCCCGCCCTGGTTGCCGTCCACGCGCATCGCGCCGTCGCGGTGATAGCTGTGCACCGGGCAGCGCGGGGCGTTCACCGGAATCTGGTGCGCGTTCACGCCTAGCCGGTAGCGGACCGCATCGCCGTAGCTGAAGAGCCGCCCCTGCAGCATCTTGTCCGGCGAGAAGCCAATGCCCGGCACGATGTTGGCGGGCGAGAACGCCGCCTGCTCCACATCGGCGAAGTAGTTGTCGGGGTTGCGGTTGAGCTCCAGCACACCCACCTCGATTAGCGGGTAGTCGCCGTGCGGCCAGACCTTGGTGAGGTCGAAGGGATTGAACGGGCAGACCTGCGCCTGCTGCTCGCTCATCACCTGGATGCACAACGTCCAGCGCGGGAAGTCGCCGCCGTCGATCGCCTCGAGCAGGTCGCGCTGCGCGCTCTCGCGGTCGTTGGCGACGATCGCGGCGGCCTGTGCGTCGGTGAGGTTACGGATGCCTTGCCGGCTGCGCAGGTGAAACTTCACCCAGCGCCGCTCGTTGTCCGCGTTGATGAGGCTGAACGTGTGGCTGCCGAAACCGTGCATGTGGCGATAGCCATCGGGCAGGCCGCGATCGCTCATCACGATGGTCACCTGGTGCAGCGCCTCGGGTAGCAGCGTCCAGAAGTCCCAGTTGTTCTGGGCGCTGCGCAGGTTGCTGCGCGGGTCGCGCTTGACTGCGTGGTTCAGGTCGGGAAATCGCAGCGGGTCGCGCAGGAAGAACACGGGCGTGTTGTTGCCCACCAGGTCCCAATTGCCTTCCTCGGTATAGAACTTCACCGCGAAGCCGCGGATGTCTCGCTCGGCATCCGCCGCGCCGCGCTCGCCGGCCACGGTGGAGAAGCGCACGAAGACGTCCGTCTTCTTGCCGACGCCGGAAAAGAGCCTGGCCTTCGAGTACACCGTGATGTCGTGCGTCACCGTGAAGTGGCCGAAAGCGCCGGAGCCCTTGGCGTGCATGCGCCGCTCGGGGATCACCTCGCGGTCGAAGTGGGCGAGCTTCTCGAGCAGCCAGATGTCCTGCAGCAGCGCGGGGCCGCGCGCGCCGGTGGTCTCGATGTTGAAGTTGTCGACAACGGGGGCGCCGTTGGCATGAGTCAGTTTGGTCATGGCAATGTGGGCAAAAAGGGGGGGCAGCGGAGCGTCTTCAGGAGGGAGGACTGGACGTCCAGAGTGGGAGTCGCGTCGATGGCCTCCCCTAAAGGGTCGACCGGCCATCGACGGTGCCGACTGATTCGACGCAATCAGGCCTTGATATAAGCCAGCAGGTCCGCGTTGATGACGTCCGCGTGCGTTGTCGGCATGCCGTGCGGGAAGCCCTTGTAGGTCTTCAGCGTGCCGTTCTTCAGCAGCTTGGCCGACAGCGGCGCGGAATCGGCGTAGGGGACGATCTGGTCGTCGTCGCCGTGCATTACCAGCACCGGCAGTCCGATTTTCTTCAGGTCGTCGGTGAAGTCGGTCTGCGAGAACGCGACGACGCCGTCGTAGTGCGCCTTGGCGCTGCCCATCATCCCCTGGCGCCACCAGTTCTGGATGATGCCTTCCTGCGGCTTCACGCCCGGCCGGTTGAAGCCGTAGAACGGCCCGGCGGGAATATCGCGGTAGAACTGCGCCCGGTTCGTGGCCGTCTGCACTTGCAGGCCGTCGAACACGTCCTTCGGCAGGCCGCCGGGATTCGACGCGGTCTTGACCATCAGCGGCGGCACGGCGTTAATGAGGCAGGCCTTCGCGGCCCGCTTCTCGCCGTGGCGAGCCAGATAGCGCACGACCTCGCCGCCGCCGGTGGAGTGGCCGATGTGGATCGCGCCCTTGAGGTCGAGATGGTTCACGACCGCGGCGAGGTCATCGGCGTAGTGATCCATGTCGTGGCCGTTCCAGACTTGCGCCGAGCGGCCATGCCCGCGCCGATCGTGCGCGACGACACGATAGCCCTTGGAGAGGAAGAACATCATCTGCGCGTCCCAATCGTCGGAGCTCAGAGGCCATCCGTGCGAGAAGACGATCGGAGTGCCATTGGAGGGACCCAAATCCTTGTAGAAGATCTGGACCCCGTCTTTGGTGGTGACATAGCTCATGGGCGGATTTCCTTCCGGAGTTTCAGCGCCATTCGGCGCAGTAGGCGCAGCGTACGCTGCGAATGGCAAAGCCGCTGCTGCTGCAGTGCCTGCCCCAATGACCAACAACTGACGGCGCGTGACTCGAGCGAAGCTAGGCCGTGTTGGCGCGGGATCAATCTTCATGGGTATAGATCTGAGTGGAGACGCGATCAGTCTAGCCATGGACTCCTCGCCGCGCGATATGCATCACGGGCAATTCGATGTTGCCGGATCTTCACCAATGTCGCGGCAACGCATCCGGCGCGTGCCGCTGGGTCGTTCACCGAGCTTAGCCATCCGCGCGACAGGATCTTCAAATGCGCCGGCCCATTCTTGACGGACTCTGGCTGAGCGCGATTGGTACTTCGCGATCAACAGATTTGTCCATACCCAGTCCCTAGTGCAGGCGGGCATTTGCTTCTAGATTTCAACGCATCACGTCAGCATCGATGCATCGGATCGAGACCCTCGCGGCGTGTTCGTTGTCCACCCCAGTCCGAGGAACCAACATGACCCAACGCAGTAACTACCAACAGCAGTCGTCGGAGCCTTTCAAGAACCGTGACTACCGATGCGTTGCTCGCGCCACGCTTCGGTTGACGGCCGCGCTTGCGATGGCCGTTGCAAGCATCGCAACCGCCACGGCACATCCACATCTGGTACAACCGGCGCAGTACACCGATCCGACCGAGCGCGCCATGCCCGTTCCCACGATGACACTCGATCTGGAACGCACCGCCCTGGTTGTGATCGATCCCCAGATCGACTTCATGAGCCCGAAGGGAGCCGCTTGGTCCGCTGTGGGTGAAGCCGTCACCGAGAAACGGCTCGTGCCGAACCTGCTGCGCCTGTTCGAGTCCTCGAAGAGGGCGGGCATCGTCGTCGCGATCTCGCCTCACTACTACTACCCGCACGACCACCAATGGAAGTTCCAGGCCCCCGCCGAGCTCTTCCAGCACAAGATCAAGATCTTCGACAGGCCCAGCGCACTGAGCCTGGATGGGTTCCGCGGTTCGGGCGCGGACTTCATGCCCGAGTTCAAGCGCTACATCGAGGACGGTAAGACGATCGTCGCTTCGCCCCACAAGCTCTACAGCCCGCAGACCAACGATCTCGCGTTCCAGCTTCGCAAGCAGGGGGTCACCAAGATCGTCCTCGCCGGGATGCTGGCCAACCTGTGCGTGGAGTCCCACTTGCGTGAGTTTGCGGAGCAGGGCTTCGAGGTGGCCATTGTGCGTGATGCGGTCGCGGCCCCGAAGCTGCCTGAGGGCGACGGCAATCTCAGCGCGCTGATCAATTTCCGCTACATCGCCAACGCGCTGTGGACGACCGACGAGGTCGTCGCCCGGCTCGCGAAGCCCACCGCGCGGTGACCTGTGATTGCCTCGCCCTCGCATCGGCGGGCGAATTCGGTGGGGTGGCCCAGTCCGGCGCAGAGTGGGGTCGACTCTCGTTGTGGCGGGTCCGCCAGGCAGAGATCTTGGCCCTGGCGTCGTCCACTCCTGGCGCAGCCGCTCATTGAAGCTCTCCGCGCGCGTTGTCAGTCGTCTTGCCAAGTCTATTGATCCCGCAGGGGCACCAATGGTGCCAAGGCGACCTGTCGATCCTCAGGCGTTAGTGAGAAAGCACCCGCGCATTGAAGGTCCAGCGCCCGGATCGCTGCCGTCATGTGGTCGACGAACACGCGGATGCGCGACGGCAGGTGCTGACGGCTCAGGTAGCAGATGTAGTGGCCCTGGTCATCGGGTGCGTACTGTGGCATGGAGTGAACCAGTTTCCCCTCGCGCAGCAAATCGCAGATCAGGTACCCGCCCAACTGAGCGATGCCTTTGCCTTGGAGGACGGCCTCCAGCACGAGCCCGTCATCGTTGAACATGATGCGCGATGGCGGAGTCAGCTTTCGCAATCCCCCCTCCACCTTGAACTCCCATTCGTAGACGCGGCCCGACGGCAGACGGACGTTGATGCAGTCGTGCTGCATCAACGCGTCCGGCGACTCGGGCATACCGCGCCTTACCGCATACGCGGGCGAGGCGCACACCAAAGTCTGCATCGGGACGATCCGTTTCGCGACGATCCGGGAGTCGGCCAGGCGTCCGTTGAGAAACGAGACGTCGATGCGGTCCGACGTGAAGTCGCTCGCGACGCAGCTCAGGTGCAGCTCGATCTCGATGTCGGGGTACTTTTCCTGGAAGGCCCACAGCAGCGGCGCGACCACCTTGCGGCCGAAACCCACGGAAGCGGAGACCCGCAGGCGTCCTCGCGGCGGACCGTCGCGCAGATCGCGCAGGTCCTCCATCGCCTCTGTGATGAGAGCGACGCTGGGCTGGCAGCGGGCATGAAGGATCTCGCCTTCGCCCGTGAGCGAAATGCTGCGCGTCGTCCGACTCAACAGACGCAAGCCGACCTGCGCCTCCAGCTTCTGGATGCAGCGGCTGACCGCGGAACGAGTGATCCCGAGCCGGTCAGCGGCCTTGGAAAAGCCGCCTTCGGCCACGACGGTGATGAAGGCGACGACTCCGGGATAGCTCGTCGCGAAGCTCGATGCAAGCGCCTCCGAGTTGTCCGCACCGGCAGTCGCCAAAAGAGGGGACTGCATGGCGAAGCAGGACTTAGCCTGGTAGCGAACGAGCCAGTCCTCGAACCGGATCGCGCCGATGCGGGGGTTCTCCCCGGGTGTGAGCGTCCGATCGGAGAGGAGGCCACCAAAGTAGCGCGCGTGGACGTCCGGCACGACCTTGCGCGTATCCTGCGTCGCCCGCAGGAAGCGCCTGACCAGTTCGTCCAGTGGCATCGCCTCCGGACCGGCGACTTCGACCGTGCCGTTGACTGGCGGCGCGACTGCAACCTCGGCAAGCGCCGCTGCCACGTCCGCTGACGCGATCGGCTGGATCAGCGCCGGCGACAAGCGAATCTCCTTGCCTAAGGTGTCCAACGGGGCAGCCGACTGGGCAATGTCGCCGACAAACTCGTAGAATTGCGTCGCACGCACGATGGTGTAGGGAATGCCGGACGCCTTGATGAGGCTCTCCTGCGCGACCTTCGCCCGGAAATAGCCGCAGTCGGGAAGCCGTTCGCTACCAACGATCGACAGGGCGACATGGTGGCGTACGCCGGCGGCAGCGCCCGCAGCCAGGAGGTTGCGGCCCGATCGCTCGAGAAACTCGAGGGCCATCTCGTCTTCCCATACTGGCGCATTCGCCACATCGACGACGACCTCGGCGCCGTCGAGCGCTTTGGCCAAGCCCTCGCGGGTGATGGTGTGGACGCCGGTGTCATGGACGGCTGCGAGCACCTCATGGCCGCGCTTGCGAAGGTCCTCCACAAGCTTCGTTCCGATGAAGCCGGTGCACCCGATGACGACAATCTTCATGTTTCTCTCCGTTTCTCGACGCAAACCGTTGCCGTCGATGTGCATGGAGATTGCCCGCGCGATCCTGGGAGGTCCTTGCCTTCACCTTGAATTTCTCTGCAGGAGAGCTTGGTTCTTCGTCCAAGCATTGCCCGATCGGGATGAGATGCTCTCACCACCGGTTGCAGTATCATCCATGGAGGGAATTCACCAGTTGCCCCCACCTGGGAGCCGGATCGGCCAGGGGATGTCAAGTGCAGTTCGTGTTTGAAGACTACGTGATCGACCCGGAACGCCGGGAGCTTTCGCATCGCGCGAAAGTCGTACCTGTCGGGCCGCAGGTCTTCGATCTACTGCTGCATCTCGTCAGGAACCGCGACCGTGTCGTCAGCAAGGACGACCTGCTGCAGGCGGTATGGCGCGGCCGAATCGTCTCGGAATCGACGATCACCAGTCACATCAATGCGGTTCGCAAGGCCATTGGCGACACCGGCGGGGAACAGCGCTTGGTCAGGACTGTCGCCCGCAAGGGTTTCCGCTTCGTCGGCGAGATCGGCGAACACATCTCCAGAGAATCGAGGGAGCCGCCGTCCGCGCTCCTCCTTCCGGGTAAACCTTCCATTACCGTATTGCCCTTCCAGAACCTGAGCGGCGATCCCGAGCAGGAGTATTTCGCCGACGGCGTGGTGGAGGACATCATCGCTGCGTTGTCGCGCATACGCTGGCTGTTCGTCATCGCGAGCGACTCAAGCTTCACCTACAAGGGCCGCGCAGTCGAGGTGAAGGACGTTGGTCGCGAGCTTGGCGTGCGCTACGTGCTGGAAGGCAGCATGCGCAAGACCGGCAACAAGGTGCGCATCACAGGGCAGCTCATCGATGCCAGGACCGGGACACATCTCTGGGCGGAGCGCTTCGAAGGCACGCTGGACGACATCTTCGAACTGCAGGACCAGGTTGCGGAAAGCGTGGTCGGCGCCATCGCGCCGCAGCTCGAGCGGGCGGAGATCGAGCGTGCCAAGCGCAAGCCGACGGAGAACCTGTGCGCCTACGACTATTACCTTCGCGGCACCGCGCAGGTGCACAGCGGAACGCGCGAATCAATCGAGGCGGCGCTGCCCTTGTTCTACAAGGCCACCGAGCTCGATCCGGATTTCGCATCGGCCTATGGCATGGCGGCCTGGTGTTATATCTGGCGCAAGATGAATGGCTGGATGACCGATCAGCCCCGGGAGATTGCCGAGGGCACTCGCCTGGCCCGACTGGCGGTGGAGCTCGGCCGGGACGATGCTGTGGCGCTCACGAGAGGAGCTCATGCACTTGGGCATCTGACCGGCGACCTCGACGGCGGTATCGCCCTGTTCGACAGAGCTTTGCTGCTTAATCCGAACCACGCACCTGCATGGTCCCTGTGTGGGTGCCTGCACGCTTGTCGCGGTGAAACAGACGCTGCGATTAAGTATTTGGCGCGTGCCGTTCGCTTGAGTCCATTGGATCCGGAAATGTTCAGGATGCAGGCTGGGATGGCGCTGGCGCATTTCTTCGCGGGACGATTCGACGCCGCTTCGGATTGGGCCGAAAGGGCCAAATGCAATCTACCGAGTTTCCTTGCCCCGGCCGGCATTCTGGCGGCGAGTCATGCGCTCGCTGGCCGCATGGACAAAGCGAAGGAGGCGATGCAGCGCCTGCGCACGCTCGATCCGTCACTCCGCGTCTCCAATCTCAAGGACTGGCTTCCGATCCGTCGCCCAGAAGACCTGACCCAGTTTGCGGAGGGGCTGCGGCTGGCCGGATTGCCCGAATGACTACGGCACGATTGCTCCTCGCCGATGGCGCGTACCGGGCCGAGCAGAGCCCTCGACAAGGAGCGTGCCGCAAGTCTGAACGATATACCGACCGTGCCTGCCGTGCTGTAGTACCGCGCCAGTCACGCATCTCGCGCAAGATGTCGCCAAGGCGGTCGGTCAACCGGTCTTCGCTCCCAATGCAGAGTCTTCTGCTCCGCCACGACCGGGCGCTCTCGGATATCCCGAACGTGGAGAGCAGGCTCGGCCGGCCACCGAAACACATTCACGGGGGACGTCACGCCGGTACGTGGCCGGGCCAGGGAGCGCCGGAGCTTGCTCGTTGCCTGAGGAGGAACTTCTGGATCTTGCCGGTCGACGTCCTGGGAAGGTGGCCGATGACTACTTTCTTCGGCGCCTTGAAGTGTGCCAAATGGGCGCGGCAATGTTCGATCAGTTCGCGCTCGCCAACCCTGGCGCCATCGACGACTTCGACAAATGCGCATGGCGTCTCCCCCCAACGCTCGTCGGGCTGGGCGACGACGGCTGCCACGCGCACCGCAGGGTGCCGGTAGAGCACCTCTTCAACCTCCAGTGAGTTGATATTCTCTCCGCCCGAAATGATGACGTCCTTGGAACGGTCCCGGATCTGTACATAGCCATCCGGGCAGACGACTGCGAGGTCACCCGAGTGGAACCAGCCGCCGGCAAAAGCTTCCGCCGTGGCCTCGGGGTTCTTCAGGTAGCCCTTCATCGTCATGTTGCCGCGGAACATGACTTCGCCGATGGTCTTCCCGTCCCACGGCACCGGCACAAGGGTTTCGGGATGCAGCACGGCCATGCCTTCCTGTGCGGTGTAGCGGACGCCTTGCCGTCCTTTTCGTTCCGCCAGCGCACCGATGCCGAGTTCCTCCCATTCGGGCTGCTCCACGCAAACCGCAGCGGGGCCGTAGACCTCGGTCAGCCCGTAGATCTGGGTGATCCTGATCCCCATGCGCATCAGGCCTTCGATCACCGGGATCGGCGGGGGGGCGCCGCCGATGAGTCCGTGGACCGGATGGTCGATGCCCGCCTTCCACGCTTCGGGTGCGTGGGCAAGCATCGCATGCACGATCGGCGCCCCGCAGTAATGCGTGACCTGGCACGCGCGAATCGCATCGAGCACGGCGGCAGCCTCCACCCGCCGCAGGCAGACGCTGGTACCGGCGTTGGCAGCCAGCGTCCAGGCGAAGCACCAGCCATTGCAGTGGAACAGCGGCAGCGTCCACAGGAAAACGGCGTGCCGGGGCATGCCCCAGTCGAGCATGTTCGACAGCGCAGCCAGATAGGCGCCGCGATGGTGGTAGACCACGCCCTTTGGGTTGCCTGTGGTGCCGGAGGTATAGTTGAGGGCGATGGCCTGCCATTCGTCGGCAGGCTCGCCGCCCTCCCAGTGCGGATCGCCCCCGGCCAGGAAGCCCTCGTATTCGATCTCCGCCAGCCTGCGGCCCCCTTCGACGGCGGGATCGATGATGTCAATCACCAGCGGCTTGTCGTCGAGCAGCGTCAGTGCGGCTTCGACTACGTCAGCGTACTCCGTGTCGGTGACCAGCACCTTTGCATCCGCGTGCCTGAGCATGAAGGCGATGGCGGCCGCGTCCAAGCGCACGTTTAACGTGTTCAGCATGGCGCCACTCATGGGCACGCCGAAATGCATCTCCAGCATCTCCGGCGTGTTGGCGGCCATCACGGCTACCGTATCGCCAGTCCTGACGCCGGCGGCCACCAGCGCCGACGCGAGGCGGCGGCTGCGCTCCAGCATTGCCCGCCAGCTCGTGCGGCGCTCGCCGTAGACGATGGCTGTACGCTCAGGGTAGACCTCGGCCGTCCTGCGCAGGAAGGAGATCGGCGTCAGGGGCACGAAGTTGACCGGGCTGCGCTCCAGCCCATCCGCGCTGTGTTCGACGTGTTCCATGGATTGCCTCACTGGCTGCAGCCGTGCGTCAGCGCATTACGTCGCGGGAGATGATCATCCGCTGGATCTCGGAGGTCCCCTCAACGATCTCGAGCACCTTGGCATCCCCGAACGCGCGCGATACCGCGTACTCCGTCATGATCCCGTTGCCGCCGTGGATCTGCACGGCCTGGTGGGCCGCCTCCATGGCCTTCTCGGTTGCGAAGAGCTTTGCCATCGAGGCCTGCCGATCGTAGGGCCGGCCCTCGTCCTTGGCCACCGCGGCGTCGTAGAGCATCAGGCGGGCAGCGTGCGCGTGGGTCGCCATGTCGGCCAGCTTGAACTGCAGCGACTGGAACTGGTCGAGCGTCTTGCCGAACGCTGTGCGCTCGCTCATGTAGCGGACAGAACGTTCCAGCGAGCCCTGCAGGATGCCCAGGCCCAGCGTTCCGATCAGGATGCGGCCGGTGCTCACCTGTGACAGGGTCTGCCGGAGGCCGGCCCCGACCTCGCCGAGCAGGTGCTCGGCAGGAATGGCGCAGTCCTCGAAGAACAGCTCGAATGTGGTCGATCCGCGCCAGCCGATCTTGTGCAGCTTCTTGCCATGGCTGAAGCCGGGCGTACCGTTCGGCACGATGAAGTTCGAAATCTCCTTGCGGCCGTCGGGCCGGGTTCCCGTCACCGCCGCAATGACGATCGGGCCGGTGATCTCGGAACCCGAGTTGCTGATGAAGGTCTTGGCGCCATTGATAACCCAGCAGCCATCCTTCAGCACGGCGCGGGTCTGGATATTGGCGGCATCGGAGCCGGCGTTCGGCTCTGTCAGGCCGATGCAGCCGACCTGCGTGCCCGCCAGGATCGGCCGCAGGAAGCGCGCCTTCTGGCCGTCGGTGCCGTAGTTGTTAAGCAGGCTGGCCGCCGTGGAGTTGGCCATGATGGCTACCGCCACGGCGCAATCGACGCGGGCGATCTCTTCCAGCGCAATGGCGAAGCCAAGCCAGTCGCCGCCGCTGCCTCCCCAGGCTTCGGGGTACGGCAGCCCGATATAGCCCAGTTCGCCGGCCCGGCGCCAGATCTCGTAGGGAAAACTCTCCTCTTCCCACAACCGGTGGGCGACCGGTGCGATCTCTTCCTCGGCGAAACGGCGCACCGCCTGCCGGATAATCTCGTGGTGTTCTGCGATGTATGACATCGTCTTTCTCCTCAATACGATTCCTGCAGCATCGCCAGGTAGTCGTCGACCGTGGCAGTGCGGGGATTGGTGGCGTGGCAGTGGTCCTTCGTGGCGGCGACCGCGATGTCCTCCAACACGTCACGCGGCACGCCCATGGCGCCGAGACCAGCCGGCAAGCCGAGACGGGCGTTGAGTTCGCTGATGGCCTGAGCCGGGTCCCCGCCGGCGGGCAGGCCCATGGCCTGGACAAGTGCGGCCTGCTTGGCTTCGGTCGCCGGCTTGTTGAAGCGCAGCACGGCCGGCAGCAGCACGGCATTCAGCGTGCCGTGGTGCAACGAGACGCCGGGCACCGCGCCCAGCGGGTGCGACAGTGCATGCACCGCGCCCAGCCCCTTCTGGAAGGCCAGCGCGCCTTCCATGGCGGCCATCATCATGTTCCAGCGCGCGTCGCGGTCGCAGCCGTCGGCGGTGGCCTTGCCGATATTGGCTATGCCGCGGCGCAGACCGTCCAGGGCGATCGCTTCGGCGGGCGGGTTGATGGCCGGCGACAGGAAGGTCTCGATGCAGTGGGCGATGGCGTCCATGCCGGTCGCGGCGGTCAGGGCCCGCGGCAGGCCCAGCGTCAGTTCCGGGTCGCAGATGGCGAGCTTCGGCAGCAGGAACGGACTAAGGAGGCCGAGCTTGCGGCCGGACTCCATGACGATGACCGCGCCCCGGCCCACTTCGCTGCCGGTACCCGCGGTTGTCGGGATGGCCACCAGCGGGGCGACCCGGCTGGTGATCCGGCTCGCGCCGCCCTCCACCGCCGCGTAGGTCTGCAGCGGTGCCGGGTGGGTCGCCAGCAGCGCGGTGGCCTTGCCCAGGTCCATGGGCGATCCGCCGCCCACGGCCACGATGCCGTCGCAGCCGTTGCCCAGGTAAAGGCCGGTCGCGGCGGACACGGCGGCTTCCGTCGGGTTGGGAGGGGTGTCCTCGAAGACGGTGGGAGTGCAATCCGGGCCCAGGGCGTCGAGCACCTTGTCGGCGATACCGGCGGCGCGGATGCCGCGATCGGTGACGATCAGCGGTCGCTGGATGCCCAGGCGCTGCAGCTCGGCCCCCAGCATCCGGATGGCGCCGAAGTCGATGTGGACGGTAGTCAGGTAGTTGATGACAGCCATGTTTTCCTCGTAGATAGGTCGATGCGTCAGGCGCGGAATAGCGTCGGGTCCATGCGCGGAAGCGGCTCCGCCATGCGCACCGGAGGGAAGGCCATCAGGTCTAGTACCTGGGACCTGACGTCTACACCGGGCGCAACCTCCTCCAGCACCAGTCCGTCTGCCGCCACTGAGAAAACTGCGCGCTCGGTGATGACCTTGGCCTCCTGGCCGCGCTCGGTCACGTTGCGCCCCAGTGGATAGGTGATCTCATCCACGCGCTCGACGAACTTGCGCACGCTCCCCTCACGCCCGACCGACAGGAAGCCGTCGGTGGTGTCGGCGGCGAGGCCGCCGGTGGTGAAGGTGCCGGTGAACAGCAGCTTGCGCGCGTTGTAGGCGATGTCGATGAAGCCGCCCGGCCCCGGATTGGCCGCGCCGAAGCGGCTGACGTTGATGTTCCCGGCCCGGTCGAACTGGGCAAAGGCCAGCGCCGCCATCGGGCAGTTGCCGCCGTCGATGAAGTCGAACTGCGAAGGGCCGTCGATCAAGGCCTCCGGATACTTGTTGGCGGAGAATTGCCAGCCGCTCATCACGACGCCGCCGAAGGGGCCGTGCTCGGTGGTAAAGCTGTAGCGACGCAGGCCGCCGTCGGCGAACAGGCCATCTTCCATCATCACCGTGGGCACGTCGGACGAAGCACCGAAGCCAAAGATGCTGACCTCGCCGGGCCTGATTTCCCGAGCCGCCCGCCGGGCGATCACCTTGTCGGCGCCGGGCGGCAGGCGGTCCGAGGCGCGGCCGTCGAAAAGCTGGCCGCCGAGATAGGCATCGTCGTACCGGATGTCGGTGGTCATCATGGCGTCGGGTTCCACCACGACGCGATCCACCAGCACGCCGGGAATCCGCACCGCGTGCGCCGGCCGGGCGTGGCGCGGCACCAGCTTGCGCACCTGTGCGATCACGGTGCCGCCTGACGCCTTCACCGCCAGCGCCATGGCCAGCGCGCACGACGTGATCGGCTCGTCCTCGAAGCTCAGGTTGCCGTCCTCGTCGGCACTGGTGGCACGCAGGAACCCCACGTCGAGCGGCCAGCTCGGATAGAACAGGTATTCCTTGCCGTCCAGCTCCTGCACCCGCACCAGGTCGTCGGTGGCGCGCGCCGTGTACTTGCCGCCCTGCTGGCGCGGGTCGATGTAGGAGCCGAGGCCGATGCGGGTCAGGTAGCCTGGGCTGCGCCGGGCGACTTCGCGCAGCCAGTGCATGGTGGCGCCGATCGGCCAGCAATAGGCTTCCACCCGATTCTCGCGGATCAGGCGCATGAACTCCGGGCGCTTGCCGGTGGCCGGATTCACCGCGTTGGTAAAGTTGCCCGACACGATCCGCTTCATCAGCCCTTCGACTGCTACGTGATCCATGCCGCGGATGCCAATGCCGTCGCCGACACTGACCGGGAAGAAGAACGTCAGGTCACGAGGCGACCCAGTCTCGTGGAAGCGTTGCGCCAGCGCCTGGAACAACGCGTCCGGCGTCAGCCAGCCGATCACGCCCACGCTGCCCACGCTCTGGCCGGGCCGGATATCTGAAACGGCCTGCGCCGCAGTACAGATCTTGCTCATGCGATCTCTCACCTTTCTCGCCGCTCGCAGCCCGGGCTCAGGCCTGGAAATGGATGATGTGGGTACCGACGCAGACCGTCTCGCCCCGCTGGTTGATTAGCGTTGCCTCAGCCCACAGGCGCTTCTTCTCGTCGTCGGCGCGGGCAATGCGGTAGTTCACGGTGAGGGTGTCTCCGATGCGAACGGGCTTGGTGAAGCGCACGTTGTCGTAGCCGTAGGAGACCGCCGGGCGCTGGATCATGTCGAGATACTTGGTCACGGCGCCGGCGATGAAACCGACCATCATGGCGCCCTGCGCGATGCGGCCGCCGAAGCCCATGCGCTTGCAGTATTCGTCGTCCATGTGGTTGGGGTGGTTGTCACCGCTGATGCCGGCGAAGGCATAGATGTCGTACTCGCCGAGGGTGCGGGTGTAGCTGGTGTGCGTGCCAATAAGGGTGGATACGTTGCCTTCGTGCGGGATCTTGATGTCGGACATGTGGGTTCTCCGGAAGTGGATTGGGGTTCAGACCTGGGTGGCGTCGATCCTGCTCGCGAGGATGAGCAGGGATTCGAGGAGAAAGTAGTCGCCCCAAACCAGTTCGTTGTCTAAGGCGACGTTATTGCGCTTGTTGAAGCAGCCGCCGGTGAGGATGCCAGGCTGCCGTTCATCGCCTGGACCGATCGGGGTCAGGAAGCGGGTCACGACTTGCTCGATGCTGTTGACGGCAGCCTGGCGGTAGACCGCCGCGCGCTCCGGGACAAGCGCGGCCAGTTTGAGCAGGCTGGCGGCGGCGATGGCGGTGGCCGAGGTGTCGCGGTTAGTGTGCGGGATGGCGGGATCGTCGAAATCCCAGAAGGCCACGCGGTCGGCGGGCAGGTGCGCGACCCACCAATCTGCCACGCGGATCGCGTCGGATTTGAACGCCTGCTCGCCGCACGACAGCGCCTGTGCGAGGCCAAGCATGCCCCACGCCTGGGCGCGGGCCCACGTGCTGCTGTCATGGATGCCCTTGTGCGTGTAGCGCTTCACGAGCGAGCCATCGGCAGCGTTGAATGTGGCGGACTGGCAAACCGAGCCATCCTCCCGCACGCACAGGGCAATGTGCTGGCGCAGGTGCTGGCGGCCGATCTCGCCCGTACCGAGAGCGGCGTCGTGCCGCAGCAGCAGCGCCACGGTGCCCGGAATCGCATCGATGTTGGCCTCGCTCGTCCCCACGCTGGAAGCCTCCTCGGCCTCGGTGCCGAGCGGGATCAGGCGGGCCGCTTCGCTGTACATTTCCGCCAGGCCACGCGTGCCGTCGAGGGCGAGCCGCGCGGCCTGCGGATCGGCCAGCAGCGAGCCGCCGAGTTGCGCGCCGTACCAGAAGAGGAATCCTTTGAACACCGACTTCGACGCCACCCGCGGCGCCAGCCGTGCGGACCACATGCGGGCGCTGTCGCGGTACTTCTGATCGCCAGTGCGCAAGGCAGCCAGCCACAGCATCCCGACCCAGAAGCCGCCGGTCCAGTCGCCGGCCGGGGAGCGTGTCCAGGTGCCGTCGGCCGGATTGCCATAGTGCGGAAAGCCCGCCTCGTCCTGCGCGATCGTCGCATCGATGCGTTGCAGGATGCGATCGAGCGCATCATCGATCAGTCTGGAATCCATAGTTTTGTCTCCATGCATACATTGGCTTCTCCGGTCTTCGCTGCCAGCCTTGCGGACCTCGGGGTGGAGCGCGGAGCGGGGTATGCATGGAATCGTAGGGATTGCGCAAACTAGCGTCCAATATATAATTAATCGCTCTTTTATACTTACAGGATATAGCGATGGATCTTCGCCACCTCCGGTACTTCATCGCCGTCGCCGAGGAACTCAACTTCACGCGGGCGGCCGAGCGCCTGCACATCGCCCAGCCGCCGCTGAGCCTGCAGATCCGCCAACTCGAGGAGGAGATGGATGTGACACTGCTGAACCGCTCGCGTCGGCACGTGGAGCTGACCGAGGCGGGTCGCATTTTCCTGGAGCAGGCGCGGCAGATCCTGCGCGCTACCGAGAGTGCGGTCATCCAGACGCAGCGCGCGCATCGCGGTGAGACTGGCCGGCTGACGGTCGGCTTCTTCGAGCACACGTCCTATACGCTGCTGCCGCCCATCCTGCGCGCCTACCGGGAGCGTTTTCCCTCCGTGGAAATCCTGCTGCGCTGGTTTCCGGTCGTTGAACAGGCAGAAGCGCTGCGGCGGGGTGACGCGGATATCTCCTTCATGCGGCCCGTGCCCGACCTCGAGGACGTGACGTGGGAAACCATCCTCGAAGAGCCGTTCGTGCTGGCTGTGCCGGCAAGGCACCCATTCGCGAACGCGGAGTCAATCTCGCTGAAGGATTGCGCGCAGGAGCCCTTCATCATGTACATGCCCGAGGCGGCGCCGGACTTCCACGCCATGAACATGCGCATGTGCGCGTCGGCGGGTTTCGTGCCGAAGGTCGTGTCTGAAGTGGGGCAGGTCTACACGCTGGTCGGGTTGGTCAGCTCCGGTGCGGGCATTGGCTTCGTGCCGGCATCGGTCCGGCAGATGAAGTTCGACCACGTCGTCTACAAGCCGATCAAAGGCCGGCAACCAACAGTCGAGATCATGCTCGGCTATAGCCAGCGCACCCCAACGCCGCTGATGACGGCTTTCATCGAGACGGCGAAAAGCATGCTCCCCGGGCCTCGCCCGCTGTAACGTTGGCGAGGCCCGGAGAATGGCGCGGACGTTCAGTCGCGCCGGGCTGCCGGCAATAGGCGGCAGCCGTACGTGGCGGTCGAACGCCAGCGAGTTGCCGTCGGCCAGGGCGGCCCGCAACAGGCGTGAGAGGAAGTTCTGATAACAGGGCGGTCTCGGCCATTGCGCTCGGTGAGGGCGTAGCCCAGCCCTTCGATGCCGAGGTCGATGGCCTCCCGGAAGCTGGCGCTCGCCTCGGGCGTCGTCTCGCGACAGGTGATCTTCATGACGTCTTCTTCCCAACCAGCGGGCAGCTACCTTCTTCCATCGGCCGGAACGCCTCGTTGGCGGGAATGGAGGCGATGAGCTTGTAGAAGTCGCCCGCATACTTCGATTCCGACGGCTTCTTCACCTCGAACAGATAGAGCGGGTGGATCTTCCGGCCGTCTTCGCGAATGCTGCCCTTGCCGAACAGCTTGTCGTCGGTGGGCATCGCCTTCATCTTCGCTACCACGGCGCCGCCGTCGCCATCCGCCTTCATCGCCGTTACTGCCTTCAGGTAGTGGATCACAGCCGAGTACGTACCCGCCTGCGCCATGGTCGGGAACTTGCCGTTGTTGGCGGCGGCGAATTCCTTGCCAAACCTGCGGTTCTCGTCGGTCATATCCCAATACCAGGTCTCGCTCAGCAACAGGCCCTGTGCAGCCTTGAGGCCGAGCGCCTGGACGTCGCTGCTGAAGACGAGCAGGCCTGCCAGCTTCTGACCGCCGGCGGTCACGCCGAACTCGGCGGCCTGCTTGACCGCGCCGATGGTGTCGCCCCCGGCGTTGGCCAGGCCCACTACCTGCGCCTTCGAGGCCTGAGCCTGAAGCAGGTAGGAGGAGAAATCGTTGCCCGGGAAAGGATGCCGGACCTTGCCGAGGACCTTGCCACCGTTCTTGGCGACAACGGCCTCGGTGTCGCGTTCGAGCGAGTGGCCGAAGGCGTAGTCGGCAGTCACGAAGAACCAACTCTTGCCCCCCGACTTGACAACCGCCTTACCAGTCCCATTCGCCAGTGCCCACGTGTCGTAGGCCCAGTGGATCGCGTTGGGCGTGCAGGCCTTGCCGGTGAGGTCGGAGGTGCCGCCGCCGGTGACAATCATCACCTTGTTCTTCTCCTTGGCCACCTGGTTGACCGCCAGGACGACCGACGAGGTCGGCACGTCGACGATAGCGTCCACCTTGTCCACGTCGAACCAGCGGCGGGCGATGCTCGCCCCGACGTCCGGCTTATTCTGGTGGTCGGCGGCCACGATCTCCACCTTCAGACCATGCTTCTCGGGCGCAAAGTCCTGGACCGCCTTCTTCGCGGCCCAGACCGAACCGGGACCGGCCAGCCCGGCATAAACTCCGGTCTGATCGTTGAGCACGCCGATCCGGACCACGCCGCCCGTGATCTCGGCCTGCGCCGTCGAGGCCGCCAGCAGCGCGGCGAGCGAAAGCAGCTTGATGCGATTGTTCATCCTGTGTCTCCTCTACTGTGGGGATATATATGGGGTGTTCCGTTCAGCGCTTGATTTCATGCCTTTCCTTCCACGCGCCGGGCATGCACGCCCGCTCCGGCGGGCGTTTCGTCATGACTTGGTGCCGGCACGGCAGCGTGGCGCGGTGCGGGCCGGACGCGGCGGTTGCCCACGATGTTCTGGCACAACGCGTTCAACTCGCCGACGATGCCGCGGCGGAACGCAAGCACGCACACGACGAAGATGCTCCCCATGATCACGGTGATCATGGAACCGACCTTGTCCGCCAAGGCGTTCTGGATGGCGACCACGATGCCCGCGCCCACCACCGGGCCGAAGGCAGTGCCAAGGCCGCCCAACAGCGTCATCAGTACGACTTCGCCGGAGGTGTGCCAGTGCGCGTCGGTCAGTGTGGCGAACTGAAAGACAAGGGTCTTGGTGGCCCCGGCAAGGCCGGCCAGGCCCGCCGAGAGGACGAAGGCCAGCAGCTTGTAGCGCGCGACGTCGTAGCCCAGCGAAGTGGTGCGCGCCTCGTTCTCGCGGATCGCCTTCAGAATCTGGCCGAAAGGCGAATGGATGATGCGGTGGATCAGCCAGAAGGTGAACAGGAAGATCGCCAGAACGAAGTAGTACATGCGCAGGTCCGACGCCAGGTCGAGCAGGCCGAACAGCCTGCCTCGCGGAATGGCCTGCATGCCATCCTCGCCGCCTGTGAACGGCGCCTGCAGGAACAGGAAGTACAACATCTGTGCCAAAGCAAGCGTGATCATCGCGAAGTAGATGCCCTGTCGGCGAATAGCGAGCGCCCCGACGACAAAGCCCGCGGCAGCCGAGACGGCCGTGCCGAGCAGAAGGCCGAGTTCCGGGGTGAGCCCCCAGGTCTTCATGCCATAGCCCGATATATAGGCCGCGGTGCCCAGGAACGCCGCATGGCCGAACGAGAGCAGGCCGGTATAGCCGAGCAGCAGGTTGAAGGCGCAGGCGAACAAGGCGAAGCACAGAACCTTCATCAGCATCACCGGATAGAGCACCGCCGGGGCCGCCAGCGCGCCCAGCAGCAGGACTCCGTAGCCAAGATTTCTCATTTTCATACTTGACCTCACTTTTCCTTGCCAAACAGGCCTGCCGGCCGAACCATCAGTACGATGACCATGATCACGAAAACCACCGTGGCCGACGCCTCTGGATAAAACACCTTGGTCAGTCCTTCGACCACGCCCAGTCCCAGTCCGGCGACGATCGCGCCAAGGATGGAACCCATGCCGCCGATCACCACCACCGCGAACACGACGATGATCAGGTTCGACCCCATCAGCGGACTTAGTTGCCCCGTCGGTGCTGCCAGCACGCCGGCCAGCCCGGCCAGGCCCACGCCGAAGGCATAGGTCATCATCACCATCACCGGCACATTGATGCCGAAGGCTTGGGTAATGCTTGGGTTCTCGGTGGCGGCGCGCAGGTAGGCGCCGAGGCGGGTCTTCTCGATCGTGAACCAGGTCAGCAGGCACACTGTGAGCGAGCCGCCGATGACCCACGCGCGGTATTTCGGCAGAATCATGAAGCCGAGGTTGAAGGCGCCGGCCACCTCGTCGGGAATCGAATACGGCTGCCCCGAGACGCCGAACTGGAAGCGGAACAGGCCTTCGATAATGAGCGCCAGCCCGAAGGTCAGCAGCAGCCCGTACAGGTGGTCGAGCTTGTACAGCCACCGCAGCAGGCCGCGCTCGATGGCGATACCCATCAGCCCTACCAGCACCGGCGCCGCCAGCAGCGACCACCAGTAGCTGACGCCGAGATACTCCAGGCCCGCCCAGGCGACGAATGCGCCCACCATGAACATCGCGCCGTGGGCAAAGTTGATGATGTTGAGCATGCCGAAGATCACGGCAAGCCCGAGGCTGAGAATCGCGTAAAACGAGCCGTTTACCAGCCCGAGCACGAGTTGCCCCAACAGCCCCTGTAGCGGGACTCCCAGAATCGTTGTCATGTTGTCTCCTCCGCAGCGGTCTCAGACACCCAGGAGTTCCTGGAGCAGGTGCTGCTTCTCGTGAATCTCGTGCTGCTGGATCTCCGCGGCGATTTGGCCGTGCTCCACCACGTACATGCGGTCGGCCAGCGGCGCGGCGAACCGGAAGTTCTGCTCCACCAGCACGATCGTGTAGCCCTTTGCCTTGAGGTCGCGGATGACCTCGGCGAGCTTCTGCACGATCACCGGCGCCAGTCCCTCGGAGATCTCGTCCAGCAGCAGCAACCGCGCTCCGGTGCGCAGGATGCGCGCCATCGCCAGCATCTGTTGCTCGCCGCCCGAGAGCCGCGTGCCCTGGCTATGCCGCCGCTCGTGGAGATTGGGGAACATCGCGTAGATCTCGTCGAGGCTCATCCCGCCGCCGCCCACCTGCGGCGGCAGCAGGAGGTTCTCCTCGCACGAGAGGCTGGAGTAAATCGCCCGCTCCTCCGGGCAGAAGCCGACGCCGAGACGCGCGATGCGATGGGCCGGCATGCCGATTGCCTCGCGGCCGTCGATCATGACCGAGCCGGCGCGACGCCCCGTCAGGCCCATGATGGCGCGCAGGGTGGTGGTACGGCCTGCCCCGTTGCGGCCGAGCAGGGTCACGCACTCTCCCTCGTTCACCAGCAAGTCGATGCCGTGCAGGATGTGCGATTCGCCGTAGAAGGCATGGAGGTCGGTGACCCGCAGGTATTCCGTCGCCATGATCAATGCCCTCCCGGCGCCGCGAGCGCGGCATCAGCGCTGCCCATATAGGCCTCGATGACCTGCTGGTTGGCGGAGACTTCTGCGTATGTGCCCTCGGCCAGCACGCTGCCGCGCGCCAGCACCGTGATGGCGTCGCAGATGCCGGACACCACTTTCATGTTGTGCTCCACCATCAGGATGCTGCGATTGGCCGAGACCTTCTTGATGAGCTGCATGACGCGGTCAACGTCTTCGTGGCCCATGCCCTGCGTAGGCTCGTCGAGCAGCATCAGCTCGGGGTCGAGGGCCAGCGTGGTGGCGATTTCCAGCGCCCGCTTGCGGCCGTACGGCATCTCGGCGGTCGTCATGTCGGCGAAGTCCTCCAGTCCGACGTCGGCGAGCAATGCCATGGCCCTGTCATCGAGCGATGCGAGGACTTTCGGCGAGCGCCAGAACTGGAAGGAAATCCCGAGCCTGCGCTGCAGCGGGATACGCACGTTGTCAAGCACGGTCAGGTGCGGAAACACCGCCGAGATCTGGAAGGAGCGCACCACGCCCCGGCGCGCGACCTGCGCCGGCTTCTCGCCGGTGATCTCGGCACCGTTGAACCGGATGGTGCCGCGCGTGGGATCCAGGAACTTGGTAAGGAGGTTGAAGCAGGTGGTCTTGCCTGCACCGTTCGGACCGATCAGTGCGTGGATGTGCCCACGCCTGACCTTGAGGCTGACGTCGTTTACGGCGACGAATCCCTTGAACTCCTTCCTCAGTCCGACGGTTTCAAGAATGAGATTGCTTGCCATGGTCATTTCCGCGCCCGTTGTTGGGGTCTGCTGGAGAATATGGCTGCAGCTAGATCACGTCCAATATATTATTGGTTAGTTATTGACACTTTTTGTGTATATATGTCGGAGGCGCGCAACCTGGGTCGCGTGCCTGCGCACTATCCGCCGCTGCACGCTGCGCTACGCGCTCGAGACCGAGCGCATCGAGGGCTGGTTGCTGGAGGGCCGCCTGCAGGAAACCGGCGCTCGCGCTCGAAGCGGCGTCATGAGCAATCCCAATTTGGTTTGCGGACCCCCCAGGAATCGCGGCAAAGGCCGAGTCGCATCGTGACAGTCACGCCATGCAGCGTTCAAGGAGCGCCTGGCCACTGGTTACCGGTGCGGTACAGGTGCGATGTCGGCACACGTAGGCTGCCGGCCGGCCGTCGACCGGGTGCCGCCCCTGGCCGACCGGAACATCTTCGGCGAATGCCAGGACGCGTGCCGGAAGGTAGGCACGGTGAACGCTTTTTACCAATGGGGCGGCAGCCGCCTTATCGCCGGCAAATATGATCCCGAGCGCGCCGCGCTGCGCGAAGTCCCTGGCGGCCAGGAGGTGCACGAAGCCGGCCGGGGCCGCGGTGGCGGCAGCCCCATATCGCTGGAACTCTTGCTCGGCGAAGTCGCGATAGCGATCCCCGCCGGTGAGTTCATGCAAGCGCAGGAAGGAGAACACGCTGGCTGAAATGCCCGACGGCCAGGCGCTGTCGTACGGCGCGCGAGGCCTGTGCACCAATGTCTCGGCATCGTGGGACGTGAAATAAAGCCCGTCTTCCCAGAACTTATCGAGTATCAGTGCCACCAGTTCGGCTGCGCGATCAAGGTATCGCCTGTCGAAGCAGGATTCGTAGAGGTCGATCAGAGCGTTGGCCAGGAAGGCATAGTCCTCCAGGAACCCTGGTACCTTGACTGTGCCGTCCTTCCAGTACCGGTACACGCCGCCGTCCGGCATGGCGAGCTTATCCTCGATAAAGCTGGCGGCACGCCTTGCGGCGCAGAGGTGTGCGGGGTTGCCCGTCGCCTGGTAAGCCGCGCAGAGCCCCTGGATCATGAGACCGTTCCAGCCGGCGAGAATGTTCTCGTCACGGCCGGGGCGCACACGCTGGGCGCGTGCTGCCAACAGCCGATTGCGCCAGCCTTCGAGTCGCGCCTCCTCCAGGGCGGGCAGCGTGACCGCACGGTGGAGCACCGATCTGCCGGGTGCAAAGTTCCCGCCGTCGGTCACGCCATAGGCGCGACATGCCAGGGCCCCCTCGGATTCGCCCAGGACAGCCTTCACCTCGGCCGGCGTCCAGGCATAAAAGCGGCCTTCCTCGCCTTCGCTGTCGGCATCTTCGCCAGCGTAAAAGCCGCCATCGGGGTGCGTCATGTCCCGCAGAATGTACGCGATAGTCCCCTCGAATACGCGGCGCCAGGCTTGCTTGCCGGTCAGGCGATAGGCGTCCGCGTACAGTTTGACGAGCAGGCCGTTGTCGTAAAGCATTTTTTCGAAGTGGGGCACGGCCCAGCGTTCATCGACACTGTAGCGGGCGAACCCACCACCGAGCTGGTCATGGATGCCGCCGGCCGCCATGCCGTCGAGCGTGCGCTCCAGCGCTTCAAGCAGCGCGGGTTCACCAGTTCGTTGATAGATGCGCAGCACGAGGTCGTAGGCGCTTGCGTTGGGAAACTTGGGCGCTCCGCCTAACCCGCCGTGGATCGGATCCGTATTTCGCGCGAGGGCGAGGGCTGTCTGCGCGGGCAGATCCTCGACTTCCGCGGCTTCACGGCTGAGGTCCGCGTCTTCTAGCTGCCGGAACCCCTGCTGAAACCGCGCGATGGTGTCGCGCAGTTCCTCGCGCCGATGCGTCCAGGCTTCGCTCAGGCTCAGCAGCACACGTTCCAAGCCGGGGCGCCCGTAGCGGTCATCCGGCGGAAAGTAGGTGCCACCAAAGAACGGCTCTCCTTGCGGCGTCAGGAACACCGTGAGCGGCCAGCCGCCCCCCTGTCCCATCATCTGGGGAACTTTCTGGTAAACGTCGTCGAGGTCGGGGCGTTCCTGCCGGTCAACCTTGATGCTGATGAAACGCTCGTTCATCAGGCCGGCGATCCGGGGATTCTCGAACGATTCGTGCGCCATGACATGGCACCAATGGCATGTGGCGTAGCCGACGGAAAGCAGTACCGGCTTGTCCTCGTCGCGCGCGCGGCGAAACGCCTCTTCGCACCAGGGATACCAGTCGACCGGATTCTCCGCGTGTTGCCGGAGGTAAGGCGAGGTTTCTGTGGCGAGCCGGTTTCTCGTCATGATCTTCAGGCAGGCAGGCCAGGGGGGACAGCTGTGACGCAGAACAAGGCGCGCGGCAAGCGCGAGGCTCCCCGGCATACCTCGATGAACCATACAAAAAAGCACCTGCTACAGGTGCTCGGTGCTTCCAACCGTGGGCGTCTGCGTCCGAACCGGGTCAGCAACTCATGATCCGGTTCGGACCTGCAGGCTTGTGAGGCCTGCACGATCACGCTTCATATAGGAAACACGATCGTTTCGCTGACCTACCTTCGCTTTGTCAAAGCGTGTCTCAGTCAGCACTTGAATTATAGGACGGGCGACAATCAGGTCAATCCGAATCTGGCTACCATGGAATCGACTGGCGATCGCGGAAGAAGCCACCGGTGGGGCCATCGTCGGGCAGCGTTGCCAGCCACACCACGGAGTCGATGCCCTGCTCGGGCGAGCGCGGCGCATCGGGGCCGCCCAGGTCGGTGCGACACCAGCCGGGGCACACTGAGTTGACCTTGACGCCGCTGTCGGTCATTTCGGCGGCCAGGATGCGTGTGACGGCGTTCAGCGCCGTTTTCGAGATTCGGTAGGCTGGCACGCCGCTCCCCATTTCCGCCAGCTGTCCCATGCCCGAAGCCAGGTTGACCACCCGGCCGGCGCGGCTGGCGCGCAGCAGCGGCGCTAACGCCTGTGTGATCCGGAGCACGCCGAAAAGATTGATATCCAAGGTACGGCGCAGCGTCTCGAGCGGCATTTCGAGCAGGCTGGTGTCGTAGTGGTCGAGCGATACACCAGCGTTGTTGATCAGCGCGTCCACGCGACCGAAGCGTTCGGTCAGCCAGCTGGCCAGCGCAGCCGCCGAACTGTCTTCCGTAACGTCAAGGGGATGGCAAGCGATCGGATGACCCGCAAGCCGGAGCTCTGTCTCCAGCAACTCGAGGTCCGTCGGCCTGCGCGCCGTGGCGACGACCAGATGGCCTTCCACGGTGGCCAGCCGGCACGCGGCCGCGCGGCCCAAGCCGCGGCTCGCGCCAGTGATGACGGTAACAGGTTGGTTGACCATGTCTGAGTCTCCTCGCCGCTCTCGGGGCTCGCATGCCCCCATAGCTGCGGCTACTCATCTATACACCGTCGACGGTGACCTGGTGATAGCGGATTCCCAGATCCTGGCCTGGCGCGAAACAGGGATGCTGGAACAATTGAGGACTGATTTGGTTCTAATTGACAAATACTGGTGGCGACGATGCTCAGACTCAGCAAGCTGACCGACTACGGCACGGTGATCATGACGCACCTGGCGCGAAACCCGGGCCGGATTTACAGTGCCGCCGAACTCGCCGCCGCAATCGGCGTGTCTGTACCGACGGCAAGCAAGATCCTGAAGACGCTGGCAAGGCACCACTTGCTGCAGTCATTGCGCGGCGCCAATGGCGGCTATCTGCTGGCACGACCGCCGGAACAGATTTCGATCGCACAGGTGATCGACGCCATGGAAGGCCCGGCCGGCGTGACCGAGTGCAGCGTCGCTGCCGGCCTGTGTGCGCAGGAAGGGCTGTGCGCCATCCGCGCCAACTGGCAATCGATCAATAGAGTGATCTTTATGGTGCTTGACGGCGTGACACTGGCAGATATGGCACAACCGGTATTGCACGCGGTAGATATTGGCGCCTTGCACGCCCGACGCGCACACGGGCCGCAAGCTGGCATTTCGTGACGTCGATAACAGTGGCAAGCGAAGCAGAACATGGCAACCCCGGCACGCAAGCTCGATGAACTGATCAGCCAAGGCTATAAGCATGGCTTCTACACGCCCGTGGAGACGGACACGGTGCCGTGCGGGCTGAATGAGGACGTGATCCGCATGATCTCGGCCATCAAGGGCGAGCCGGAATTCATGCGGGAGTGGCGTCTCAAGGCCTTCCGCCACTGGCTGACGATGTCCGAGCCGCACTGGGCGACGGTCAAGCACCCGCCCATCGACTACCAGGCGATCGCATACTATGCCGCGCCGCGCTCCCAGAAAGCGGGACCGAAGACGCTGGACGAAGTCGATCCGGAGTTGTTGCGTACCTACGAAAAGCTGGGCGTGCCCCTGCACGAGCGTGAACTGCTGGCAGGCGTGGCGGTGGACGCGGTATTCGACAGCGTCTCGGTGGCCACCACCTTCAAGCAGAAACTGGGCGAGCTCGGCATCATCTTCTGCTCGTTTTCCGAGGCGGTGCGGGAGCATCCGGCGCTGGTGCAGCAGTATCTCGGCTCGGTCGTGCCCTATACCGACAACTTCTTCGCCTCGCTCAACTCCGCCGTGTTCAGCGACGGCTCGTTCTGCTATATCCCGCCCGGGGTACGCTGCCCGATGGAGCTGTCGACCTACTTCCGCATCAATGCCAGCAACACCGGCCAGTTCGAGCGCACCCTGATCATCGCCGACCAGGGCGCTTACGTCAGCTATCTGGAGGGTTGCACCGCGCCGATGCGCGACGAGAACCAGCTGCATGCCGCGGTGGTGGAGCTGATCGCGCTGGAAGATGCACAGATCAAATACTCGACCGTGCAGAACTGGTATCCGGGCGACAAGGAAGGCAAGGGCGGCATCTACAACTTCGTCACCAAGCGCGGCGATTGCCGCGGCGCGCGCTCGAAGATTTCCTGGACCCAGGTGGAGACCGGCTCCGCCATTACGTGGAAGTATCCAAGCGTGATCCTGCAGGGCGACGATTCGGTCGGCGAGTTCTATTCGGTCGCGCTGACCAATCACTACCAGCAGGCGGACACCGGCACCAAGATGACCCACCTTGGCAGGAATACGAGGAGCACCATCCTTTCCAAGGGCATTTCGGCCGGTCACGGCCAGAATGCCTACCGCGGGCTGGTGAGGATGGCCAGGAGCGCAGTCGGCGCGCGCAACTACTCGCAGTGCGATTCGCTGCTGCTTGGCGACAAATGCGCTGCCCACACCTTCCCTTATATCGAGGTGAAGAACGCCACCGGCCAGGTTGAGCACGAGGCATCGACTTCGCGCATCGGCGAGGACCAGCTGTTCTATTGCCAGAGCCGCGGTGTCAGCGCCGAGGATGCCGTGTCGATGATCGTGAATGGATTCTGCAAGGAAGTATTCAAGGAGCTGCCGATGGAATTCGCGGTGGAAGCCCAGAAGCTGCTGGGCGTGAGCCTGGAAGGCAGTATCGGGTAAGGGTGGCGCGCACGAGGCGCGCTGCAGGCGCATCGGAGGAAGAAGCCAGCCATGCTTGAGATTCGCAAGCTGCACGTCAGCGTAGACGACAAGCCCATCCTGCACGGCATCGACCTCAGCGTGCAGGCCGGCGAGGTGCACGCCATCATGGGCCCCAACGGTTCGGGCAAGAGCACCCTGGCCCATGTACTGGCCGGGCGCGACCGCTTTACCGTGACTGCGGGCGAAGTCCTTTACGACGGCACGAACCTGCTTGGGATGCCACCGGAAGAGCGCGCCCGCGCGGGCATCTTCCTCGCCTTCCAGTATCCGGTGGAGATCCCCGGCGTCTCGAATATCTACCTGCTCAAGGCGGGGCTCAACGCGATCCGCAAGCACCGCGGCGAGCAGGAGCTGGACGCCATGGATTTTCTCGCCCTGGTCAAGGACAAGCTCCAGCTCATGGAGATGGACCAGGACCTGCTTTACCGCTCGGTGAACGAGGGCTTCTCCGGCGGCGAGAAGAAGCGCAACGAGATCCTGCAGATGGCGGTGCTGGAGCCCCGGCTCGCCATTCTCGACGAGACCGACTCCGGCCTCGACATCGATGCGCTCAAGATCGTCGCCAGGGGCATCGAGGCCATGCGCAGCCCGCAACGCGCCATTGTGCTGGTCACGCACTACCAGCGCCTGCTCGATTACATCGTGCCGGACCAGGTCCACGTGCTTGCGCACGGCCGCATCGCCAGGTCCGGCGGCCCCGAGCTGGCGCGCGAACTGGAGCGCACCGGCTATGCCGCGATGGAGGCGCAAGCCGTCACCGGGATGGAGTCTTCAGCATGAGCGCAAGCGGACTGGAGCACTATCTCGCCGAGTTCGACCGCGTCGAGGCCGCGCTGCCGGGCCGTCGCCTGAGCTGGCTCGAGCACGCGCGCCGGCAGGCGCTGGATCATTTCGCCCATACGGGGTTCCCCACGCTGCGGCAGGAGGACTGGAAATACACCAACGTGGCGGCACTCGAGAGAAGCCGTTTTGCCGTGGCTCTGCCACAGGCCGCAGACGGCCTGGACACTGCAGTGGCGGCGCAGATCGAGGCGTTGGCCCTGGCCGGCGCGCACCTGATGGTGTTCGTCAATGGTGTGCACCAGCCGCAATGGTCGCGCATCGCTGCCCTGCCTGAGGGGATGGAGCTCGCCAGCCTCGCCGCCATGCTGGAGCGCGCACCGGACTGCCTGGAAGCGCTACTGCTGCGCGGCGCAGGCGACTACCCGTCCGGTTTCGCCGCCCTGAACATGGCGTTCATGACCGACGGTGCCTATATCCGCGTGGCGGCCGGCACCGTCCTCGAACAGCCGATCCACTTGCTGTTCCTCGCCACCGCCGGCGAACTGGCAACCCATGCGCGCAATGTGGTGGTGGCGCAAGCCGGCAGCCGGGTCTGCATTGTGGAGCACCACGCGGGCCTGGATGGCCTGGGCTATTGCACCAATACCATCACTGACATCGTTGCCGAGCGCGATGCGCAGGTCGGACATCACAAGCTGCAGCAGGAGAGCCTCAAAGCCTTCCATATTGCCGGGGTGCACCTCGACCAGCAGCAGGGAAGCCGCTTCGACTCCAGTTCGTTTGCTCTCGGCAGCGCCCTCGCGCGTGTTGACATCGAAATCGGGCTGAATGCCGAGCATACCGAGTGTTCGCTGGACGGGCTGTATATGACCGCCGGGCGGCAGCATATCGACCACCACACCCGCATCGACCACGCCAGCCCGCACAGCAAGAGTCGCGAGTTGTATAAGGGCGTGCTGGCGGGCGCCTCGCGCGCCGTCTTCAACGGCAAGGTGGTGGTGCATGCCGATGCCCAGCACAGCGATGCCCACCAGTCCAACCGCAACCTGCTGCTGTCCGAGCAGGCCGAGGTCGACACCAAGCCGCAGCTGGAGATCTATGCCGACGACGTCAAATGCGGCCACGGCGCCACCGTCGGCCAGCTCGATGCCGAGCAGATCTACTACCTGCGCTCGCGCGGGATGGACGATGCCGCGGCGCGTGCCCTGCTGACCTTTGCCTTTGCCGAAGAGGTCGTCAAGCGGCTCGGCTCTGTCCCATTGCGCACGCGGCTGGAAGCGCTCCTGCGCGGCAAGCTGCCGGAGCCTGTGAAGGAGTTGCCATGAACACGGCAGCGCATGAATTGATGGC
Organism: Cupriavidus sp. IK-TO18; assembly: GCF_015549295.1. Taxonomy (NCBI): domain Bacteria; kingdom Pseudomonadati; phylum Pseudomonadota; class Betaproteobacteria; order Burkholderiales; family Burkholderiaceae; genus Cupriavidus; species Cupriavidus sp. IK-TO18. The sequence goes on along the minus strand of NZ_JADGMP010000025.1, from coordinate 95,719 downwards.
CGTGGGGCGCGCGGTGCCGCCCGCCGGCCTGGAGGTAGAGCGGCTGCGCCAGGATTTCCCCATCCTGCGCCAGACCGTCAACGGCAAGCCGCTGGTCTATCTGGACAACGCCGCCACCACCCAGAAGCCGCAAAGCGTGATCCATTGCGAAGCGCGTTACTACAGCGCGCTCAACGCCAACATCCACCGCGGCCTGCACACCCTGAGCCAGCGCGCCACCGATGCCTACGAAGCCGCGCGCGACGCCGTGCGAGACCTGATCAACGCGGCCCGGCGCGAGGAAATCGTGTTCGTGCGCGGCACCACCGAGGCGATCAACCTGGTGGCGGCAAGCTTTGGCCAGCGCCTGCGCCCGGGCGACGAGATCCTGATCAGCACGATGGAGCACCACTCCAATATCGTGCCGTGGCAACTGGCGTGCCAGCGCACCGGCGCCTTGCTGCAGGTCGCGCCGATCAACGATGCCGGCGAGTTGATGCTGGAACAGTTCGCGCAATTGCTCGGCCCCCGCACCAGGCTGGTCGCGTTGGCGCACCTCTCCAACGCGCTCGGCACGGTCAACCCGGTGCGAGACATCATCGAGCTGGCGCATGCCCGGGACATCCCGGTGCTGATCGATGGCGCCCAGGCGGTGCCGCACCTCAAGGTCGACGTACAGGACCTCGATTGCGATTTCTACGCCTTCTCCGGGCACAAGCTCTACGGCCCCACCGGCGTCGGCGTGCTCTATGGCAAGGCTGCGCTGCTCGACGCCATGCCGCCTTACCAGGGCGGCGGGGACATGATCCGCGAGGTCACGTTCCATAAAACCACTTACAACGATATTCCCTACAAGTTCGAGGCCGGCACCCCCAATATCGCCGGCGTCATCGGCCTTGGCGCGGCCATCGGGTATGTGCGCGCGGTCGGCCTGGAGGCCATCGCCGCTCACGAGCATGCGCTGCTCGCGTACGCCAGCGCGCGGGCGGGGAAGGTCTCCGGGCTGCGCATGATCGGCACGGCTGCCAACAAGGCGAGCATCCTCTCGTTCACCCTGGACGGCATCCATGCCCACGATGTCGGCAGCATCCTCGATCAGCACGGCGTGGCGGTCCGTGCCGGCCACCATTGCGCCATGCCTGTGATGGAGCGTTTCGGCGTGCCTGCCACGGTGCGCGCTTCCTTCGCGCTGTACAACACGCGTGAAGAAGTGGATGCGCTGTTTGCTGCGGTGCGCGCGGCGCAGGAGGTATTCGCCTGATGTCCGACCTGCGCAACCTCTACCAGGAAGTGGTGGTCGACCACAGCCGCTCGCCGCGCAATTTCGGGCGGCTGGCGGTAGCGAACCGCAGTGCCGAGGGCTTTAACCCGCTGTGCGGCGACCGGCTGACGCTGTACCTGAGCATCCGCGACGGGGTGATCGAGGACGCCAGCTTCGAGGGCTCGGGCTGTGCCATCTCCACCGCCTCGGCCTCGCTGATGACAGAAGCGCTCAAGGGCAAGACCGAGGCAGAGGCACGGGCGCTGTTCTCGGGCTTTCACGCGCTGGTGACCGGCGTGCCGGGGCAGGCCGGTGTGCCGATGGGCAAGCTGGAGGTCCTGGCCGGTGTGCGCGAGTTCCCGGCACGCGTGAAGTGCGCGACCCTGGCCTGGCATACCATGCAAGCCGCTTTGGATAACACCACCAGGCCGGTCTCAACGGAGTGAAACGATGGGCATGATCGATTGGCTGCGCAAGGCTGAGGAACACGAAGACAGGCTCGAGCCCGAATCGGACAGCCTCGAGGGGCGGGTGATAGCGGCCTTGCGTACGGTGTACGACCCCGAGATCCCGGTCAACATCTACGACCTTGGCCTGGTCTACCAGTTATCGGCGGACGAAGCCAGCGGCAAGGTGGGCATCCGGATGACGCTGACCGCACCGGGCTGCCCGGTGGCGCAGGCCTTCCCGAGTGTGGTGCAGGACGCCGTGATGGAAGCCGGCGGGGTGAACGAAGTCGAGGTTGAACTGGTATGGGAGCCGCCCTGGTCGAGAGAACGAATGAGCGAGGCGGCCCGCCTGGAACTGGGGCTGATCTGAGATGAGCGAGTGGATCGATGTCGCCCGCGCCGAGGACTTCGCGCCGGGCACCTGCCGCAACGTCGATGTCGGTGGCGTAGAGGTCGCGGTATTCAATGTGGATGGCAATTACTACGCCATCGAGGCCCTCTGCTCGCACGAGGCCGAGCCGCTTTGCGGCGGCGACCTGGAAGGCCAGGAGGTCGTCTGCCCGCGCCACGGCTCGCACTTTTCCCTGCTGACGGGCGAGGCGCTGTGCCCGCCTGCCTATGAGCCCGTGGCGACCTTTCCGGTCCGGGTGGAGGACGGCAAGGTGCAGGTCAGGGACGAGCGCTGAGACGAGACTCTTCGAAACCCTGATGCAAGAATTGGGGCTGGACGTCCGCGCGATGAGTGTGGTTCAGAGCCTTGACGCAGGCTACTACGCTGCACAGACCTTCCTAGCGTTCAGCGCCGAAAAACGGGCTTTGGCAAGGCTCGTATCCCAACTAGACTGATGCAGTCAAAGCATTCCGTGATTGGCTGCGCAAAAACCGGGGCCATATGCTGGAGGGGCGGATCATGCACACTGTTATCAGAACCTATTCCGGAAGCGGCGCTAAGGAGCTATTTGCGCTGCTTGAAACACGGACAGCAGAGATTGAATCGTTGATGCGCTCGGTTCAGGGTTTCGTGAGTTACACCCTGGCGCGAACCGCCGATGGCGGCTTTTCCGTCACGACCTGCAATGACAAGGCCGGCACGGATGAGAGCGTCAAGGTGGCGAAGGACTGGATCGCCATGAACGCTGCTGGCACGGCCGCCAATGCGCCGTCGATATCCGAGGGAACTGTCATCCTGCACGTGAAATAGTCGCGGGATAACGAGCACGCCAGACCGAAAATTAAGCGATCGGTTGCTTGCAAGGCAACCGATCGTCTTATCAATCTACTTAAAGCACCGCTGCCGTGAGGCGTACCCCTGCGGTCCGCACTCAGAGGCGCGCGACAGGACGAACAAGATGGCAAAGCTTGTGGCACTGTACAAAAAGCCGGACGACAAGGCAGCGTTCGATTCGTATTACTTTTCGAAGCACGTTCCGCTGGCTAAGAAAATTCCCGGCTTGCGAGCTTACGAGGTGAGCGACGGGTCGGTGGCAACCCCTTTAGGAGAGTCCCCGTTCCATCTGGTAGCGTTGCTCAGCTTCGATTCTCTGGAGGCCATCCAACAGGGGCTGGCGTCGCCGGAAGGCGCCGCAACAGCGGCCGATCTAGCCAATTTTGCTGGGGCAGGCGTGGACCTTTTGATCTTCGACACCAAAGCGGTCTAGCCGGCCTAGACGCGACGCTGTTTACAGCGTCATGCAGGTTTCGCGCTTGCGACACGTGGCACCAATGCGCGAAGCCGGGAAAGAACCAGCCGGGCCGCACGGGACAGCGGGTGGTGCTGCGTGACGCCGAGCGCGATTGACCTGAGCAGGTCGGGGTCGACGATCTCGACCGCTGCCAGCCGGCCCTCAGCCACTTCGTCATCGACGGCAAGCAAAGGCAGGATCGTCATGGCATGCCCGCACAAGGCGACTTCCTTCATGGTGTTGAGCGACTCCACCTCAAGCGCGACGTCAAGGACAATGCCTTGCTGGCGCGCATGTTGGTCAAGGATGGAGCGAAGGCCATTCGGCGTAGGCGGCAGGACCAGGGGTACGCCATGCAGTCGATGGAAGGCGACAGTCGGCTCGCCAGCCAAGGCATGCTGGGGCGGACATACCAGGTAAGTTGAAACTGTCGCCAGGATATCCTCGGCCTGCCGCGGTCCAGGACCATAGCGGTTAATGACTGCGATATCGAGGTGGCCGGATTCCAGCTGCTCATCGAGTTGGCCGCTGAAGCCTTCCGTCACGCGCAAGCGAACGCCCGGTGCGCTCGCGCGCAGGTCGGCAAATAAGGCGGGAACGAGCCGGCGCGTCATAGAGGGGAGGACGCCGATACGTACCACCCCGAACGGAATACCGGCCGCGTTCCGGACTTCATCATTGAGTCGCGCCGACTGAGCAAGCAGAAGTTCAATGTGCGGAAAAATCCGCTTGCCGAACTCTGACAGCACCACCCCGCGACCGGTCCGATCGAACAACCTGTCGCCCCACTCCGTCTCAATCTGAGCAATGGTGCGGCTCACCAGGGACTGGGCGATTCCGAGCGCACGCGCGGCACGCGACAGCGACCCCACTTCGGCCACCAGCGCCACGGTCTCCAGTTGCTTCAGGTTCACAGCGCTTCCTATCTATAAAATCGATATCAGGTATCGCAGATTCTACTCTTTTGCGTTGGCTCTGGACTCCATACACTGCAATCAGCCCTTCCCGCAGGAGGAGGGGGCCAGACAGATATGGAGACAACATGCCCCATTTTTCCGCATTACTCAGCGCATTCCGGCGACAGCTGTGCGCGCTGATGCTTGCCGCGGGCCCACTCGCATTTGGTGCCGTGGCCGGTGCTGCCACCGGGTATCCCACCAAGCCGATCCGCCTGGTCGTGCCCTTCCCGGCGGGCGGCCCCACCGATGCCATGGCGCGGCTGATCGGCCAGCACCTGTCGCAGCAGCTTGGGCAGCCAGTAGTGATCGACAACCGCGGCGGGGCGGGCGGCACCATCGCCACCGAAGCGGTCGCGCAGGCGGCGCCCGACGGCTACACGTTGTTCTTTTCCACCACGGGCACCATGGCGATCAACCCGGTGCTCTATCGCTCGCTGAAGGTGGATCCGCTCAAGTCGTTCGAGGCCGTGGGCTCGGTAGCCTCGACGGTAAACGTGCTGGTGGTCCCGAACAGCTTGCCGGTCAGCAACATCAAGGACCTGATGGCGTTAGCCAGGCAGAAGCCGGGCACGCTGACATTCGGTTCGGCTGGCAACGGCAGCTCCAATCACCTGTCGGGCGAGCTCTTCAAATCGATGGCCGGCATCGATATCGTCCATGTGCCATACAAGGGGTCGGCAGCGGCGTTCACCGACCTGCTCGGCGGTCGCATCTCGATGATGTTCGATACGGTATCGAGCCAGGTGCAGTACATCGGCAGCGGCAAGGTCAAGGCGCTGGGCGTCACGGGCACCAAGCGCTCGGATGCGCTGCCCAAGGTGCCAACGATTGCGGAAGCTGGCCTGCCCAGCTTCGACGTAACGATTTGGTTCGGGCTGTCCGCGCCAAAAGGCACCACGCCAGAAGTGATCCGCCGCCTCAACAGCGAACTGCAGACTGTGCTCGCACAGGCCGAGGTACAGAGCCAGCTGGCCGCGCTTGGCGCGCGCCCCTTGCCTGGCACGCCGGCTGATTTCTCCACGCTGATCCAGCATGACGCCGGCAAGTGGTCGCCGGTGGTTAAGGCCTCGGGAGCGACCCTTGACTGAAACTTTCAACGCATTGTTCGCGCCCGCATCGGTGGCCGTCGTCGGCGCCTCGGACAATCCCAACAAGGTAGGTGGCCGGCCGGTGCACTACATGCGCACGTTTGGCTACACCGGTGAAGTCTTCCCTGTGAATCCGGCGCGAGACACCATACAGGGCTATCGCGCGTATCCGGATCTCGGAGCCATTGGCAAGACGCCGGACGCAGTCGTCATTGCCGTGTCAGGCGATGCCACGCTGGAGCAGGTGCGGCAATGCGGCGCGGCCGGTGTCAAGGCGGCGGTGATCATGGCGTCGGGGTTTGCCGAGACCGGCACGGCCGGCCGGGAGCGCCAGCAGGAACTGGTGAGCGTAGCCAACGCCAGCGGGATGCGGCTCGTAGGCCCGAATGCACAGGGCACGGCGAACTTCGCCAGTGGGGCGGTCCTGAACTTCTCCACGATGTTCATGGAGGTTGCGCCAAAGGATGGCCCGATAGCGATCATTAGCCAGAGTGGCGCGGCGAGCGTCATGCCCTATGCGCTTTTGCGGCAGGCCGGCTACGGCGTGCGCTATCTGGTGGCCACCGGCAACGACGCGGACCTTGATGCCTGCGCAATGGCTGCAGCCGTGGCGGAGGATCCCGAAGTGCGGCTGATCCTCGTCTACCTGGAATCGATCTCGGACCCCGCACAGCTTGCTCGGGCTGCGGACGTAGCGCGAGCACGCGGGGCCAGCATTGTGGCGATCAAGGCCGGCAACAGCCGGCGTGGTGCCCAGGCGGCGGCCTCCCATACCGGCGCACTGGTTGGTAACGACGCAGCCATCGACGCATTCCTCGCCCGCCACGGTATCTGGCGCGCGGGCGATATCGGCGAACTGGTCCGTGCCGTCCCCCTTTATCTGCAGGGCCGGGCGCCAGGGCAGGGCCGCACGGTGGTGATGAGCCACAGCGGCGCCGTTGGCGTGATGGCGGCCGATTTGGCCGAACAGCAAGCGCTGCCGCTCACCGACCTGCAGCCTGCAACGCTGCGCGAACTGGGCAAGATCCTCCCTGAATTCGGCACCGCCAGCAACCCGCTCGACATGACGGCGGCCTTGCTGGGCAAGGGCGATATGTTCCCGCGCGTGCTGCATGCGCTGGCAGCCGATCCGCAGGCAGACATGGTGATGGTTGGCATTCCGGTGGCGGGCCCAGGTTACGACGTTGAGGCGTTGGCCCGTGATGCCGCCGCGTTCAGCGGGCATTACGGCAAGCCGCTTGTCGCCAGCGCTCCGCAGCAGACCGTGCGCGAGGTGTTTGCACGCCATGGCGTACCGGCGTTTGTCACCGAAGCGGACGCCATCGCGGCGCTGGCGCAGTATGCCGCCCACCATCAGTTGAACGCTGTCGCCCTCACATCGCCGCGCCTGGAGCCATGTCCGCTCGACGGTCGCGGCATGCAGGATGAAGCAAGGAGCCTGTCGCTGCTTGCCGAAGCAGGCGTGCCGGTGGTGCCATACCGCTTCTGCGCGAGCGTCGACGAGGCTGTGACGGCGTTCAGCGCATTGGGTGGCGTGCCTGTGGTGGTCAAGGGCTGCGCAGCAGCCGTGCCGCACAAGAGCGAGCACGGCCTCGTGCATCTTCGCCTGACCGATGCCGCTGGCGTCGCCCACGCCGCGCAGGACTGTTTCGACAAGCTGCAGCGGCTTGGCGTGGCATCGCCGCGCGTGGTGGTCGCGACGATGGTCAAGGGGCGCCATGAGTTCGCGCTAGGCGTATCGGTCGACCCTGTGTTCGGCCCGCTGGTGATGATCGGCGAGGGGGGGACGCTGCTCGAACTGCGCAAGGACATCGTCACGCTGTTGGCGCCCTTTAGCGCCAATGACGTAAAGGCAGCCTGTGCGCGGTTGCGGCTGGCGCCGTTGTTCGAGGGCTACCGCGATATCCCGGCGCTCGATCTCGAAGCGCTGGCGTCTGCCGCCGTCGCACTCGGCAACTGGGCGTTGCGTCATTGCACGGCGCTGAAATCGGTCGACATCAACCCGCTGATGGTGATGGCTGCTGGCGAAGGGGTCAGCGCCGTCGACGCCGTCGTGGAACTGCAGGGAGCCTGAGAACGTGGAAGCCATACGGATTGAACAGGATCGCGACATCAGCATCGTCACACTTGACCGCCCCGCGCGAATGAATGCGGTCAACGATGTCCTGCGAGGCCAGTTGATTGACGCGCTAAGCCGCCTCAATGCGGACCCCGCCGTGCGCGCCATCGTGCTGAACGGTGCCGGGGAGCGCGCATTCTGCGCCGGGCAGGATCTTGAAGAAGCGGCAGGCGTGACATGGCAGCAAATCGTGCCCTGGCTGAACCGGCAACGGGCCATGTACCAGGCCGTGCGCGACCTCGATAAGCCCTGCGTGGCCGCCGTACGCGGCGTGGCCGCGGGAGCGGGTTTTCAACTCGCCCTGTGCGCTGATTGGCGCTTGGCCACGCCGGATAGCCGCTGGGGCCAGCCTGAAGTGAAGGCAGGACTGGCAAGCATCGTCGGTTCGTACCTGATGACGCTGCACGTCGGGCACACCCACAACGTACAGATGTCGCTGTCCGGCGAATTGATCAGCGGCCAGCGAGCCTTCGATGTCGGGCTGGTGACCGGACTTAGCAGTGAATCGGACCTCATGGCGACGGCCGTTGCCCGCGCCCGGTCGCTCGGTGCATTGCCGCCGACGGCCATGCGCCTGTCCAAGCAACGTTTCCGGGCGATGACGCAACCGGGTTTTGACGAAGCTTGCATCGCCGGGATTCGGGCGCAGCTGGAGTGCTACGCCGATGGTGAGCCGCAGCGCGTGATGGCCGGATTCCTGGGCAAACGTAACTCAAGGGAATCACAGTGAAACAGTTGTCCGAACACTATATTGGCGGTGAGCGCACCCCGATCCGCAGCAACGAAACGATTCTGGTCTGCGATGCCGCGACCGAAACTCCTTTGGTCGAGGTTCGTCTTGGCGATACCGATGACGTTGCTGAGGCGGTCGCGGCGGCCAGGAGGGCACTGCCGGCTTGGCATGGCATCGGTGCAACACTGCGGGCATCGTATCTGCGAGCACTGGCCGACGTATTGGAAACGTCCGCCGCAGAGCTCGCGCACGACATCTCCCGTGAAGTCGGCATGCCGCTCAAGCTGTCTCGGCGGATCCAGGTCGACGCGCCGATCGCCGCGTGGCGCGCCACGGCGGCGCTAGCGGAGACGTTTTCGTTTGTCAGCACGGTCGGCAATTCGCGTGTCACGATGACCCCTGTCGGCGTGGTGGCGGCGATTACGCCATGGAACTACCCCCTGCACCAGATTACTGCCAAGCTGGCACCAGCATTACTGGCTGGCTGCACGGTCGTGCTCAAGCCGTCGGAGTTGGCACCATCGGTGACCGGGCGACTGATCGCCGCCTGCGAAGCGGCAAAGCTGCCCGCTGGCGTCCTCAACATTGTTTCGGGTGGTGCGGTTGCTGGTGAGGCGCTGGTGTCGCACCCCGATGTCCAGATGGTGTCGTTCACAGGCTCCACGGCGGTGGGACGCAAGGTGGCCGCGCTGGCTGCCCGTGATATGAAGCGCCTGTCGATGGAACTTGGCGGCAAGTCCGCAGCCGTGGTGCTTCCTGGCGCTGACCTGGCGAAGGCGGTCAAGGCGACTGTCAGTTCTTGCTTTCTCAACTCGGGACAGACCTGCAGTGCGACAACCCGGCTGATTGTTGCGCGTGAGGACTACGCGCTTTGCAGGCAGTTGCTTGCCGATGCGGCGGCAGCGATGCGGCTTGGTGATCCAGCCGATCCGGATACGCGCATCGGCCCCTTGTTGTCGGCGCAGCAACGTGACCGCGTGCGGGCGCATATTGCGGAGGCACAGCAAGCAGGGTTCGATCTCATCGCTGGCGGACTTGACGCACCGGTGCCGGACGCAGGCTATTTCGTTGCCCCGACAATCTTCGGCAACGTTGCTTCCGACAGCCGCCTGGCAAACGAGGAGATCTTCGGTCCGGTGCTTGCGGTATTGACCTATGAGACGGTTGACGAGGGCGTCACCTTAGCCAACGCCACACCCTATGGACTGGCGGCGGCGGTCTGGGCCGCGGACGACGCCACGGGTATGACTGTGGCCAATGACCTGCGGGCAGGGCAGGTCGACGTCAATGGCGCGCGGTTTAACCCAGCGGCGCCGTTCGGGGGCTTTGGCATGTCCGGTGTCGGGCGAGAAGGGGGCGTCTATGGGCTCGAAGAGTTCCTGGAGCCGAAATCGATTCAGCTTCCGTAATCCACAAGCAATGTATTGACAGGAACACGACATGGAAAGCCAGATTACCGTTACTCGCGCCGGCAAGAGCGAGCACATTGCCGTCGTCACGATGAACCGCCCCGACAAGCTCAACGCGCTGACCAAGGTCATGGAGGCGGAACTACGCGACACGATGGAAGCGGCTGACCGCGACGATAACGTCCGTGTGGTGGTGCTGACCGGCGCAGGGAAGGGCTTCTGCGCAGGGATGGACATCAATGAACTTGAAGTGCTCCCGCCGGGCGACATCCGCGCCGAGCAATGGATGCGGCCGTTTGACATGAACCGGCGAGCCGATTACCAGACCCGATATGGTTATTTCCCTGCGATGCGAAAGCCGGTGATTTCTGCCATTAATGGCGCAGCTGCCGGGTTGGGCCTGGTATTTGCCCTATACAGTGACATGCGCTTTGCCAGTAGCAGCGCCGCGTTCAGCACCGCTTTCTCTCGCCGGGGCCTGATTGCCGAACACGGTATCTCGTGGCTGCTGCCGCGCGTGGTGGGCCCCGGCCATGCAGCCGACCTGCTGTATTCCGCGCGCAAGGTGCTGGGGGAAGAAGCCTTGCGGATCGGGCTGGTGGACCGTGTGTTTGATCCGGATGCGCTGATGGCGCAGACGCTCCACTATGCCGACGATCTTGCCCAGAACGTCTCGCCACGTTCCATCCGGGTGATGAAGCGGCAGTTGTGGGAGCAACCCTTCCAGTCGCTGGCCGACGCCACGCGCATGGCCAACGCAGAAATGTTCGACAGCATCCAGAGCGAAGATTTCACCGAGGGCGTCGCACATTTTATTGAGCGTCGCCCAGCGAAATTCACGGGAAGGTGAACGCGATCTTTCTAACTGTGCTGTCCGCGAAGCGATCCGGCGGCTAGTCAGGTGGCCGATACCTCTCCCGCATCAGTCAAAGTAGTGTCGTCGTTGGGGCTACCGGCGTACTTCGCGTGAAGGCAGGCGAACAGACTGACGTGGTAGCCAATCGCCAAGGAATAGACGCCATGTCCGACGGACGAGCGGTGACGATTGGGCTTCCCGGCGAACTGGATTGCCGAGACTGATATCGGGGAAGGTTCGATCACTGCTTATGACATCTACAAGTGGTCGCGCGGCTTTGGGCCGTAGCTGTGGGCAGCAGTGCCCGCACTGCGGCGTTCTTACGCCATTCTCAGTAAAAAAAGCCCCGATGGGGCTTTTTTTCTGCTTGTGGAGCCGTCACGATTACGCTGCAGCGTCCTTCAGCTTTTTCATTGCGCGAACCTTCACCTTCACGCTGGCCGGCTTGGCGGCGAACCACTGCTCCTGGCCCGTGAACGGATTCTTGCCGAAGCGCTTCTTCGTGGCCGGGACCTGGATAGCCGAGACCTTGAACAGGCCGGGGAAGGTGAATTCGCCAGCGCCCTTCTTGTGGATTGCGCTCACCATGGTGTTTTCCAGGTGGGCCAGAACGGTTTGGACGGTCTTTTTGTCCAGTTCGGTCTGGGCGACCAGGTGGGCAAGGAGGCTCGATTTGTTGAAGGTGTCCTTCAGCGGCTTTGCGACCGGGGCCGCTGCAGCAGGCTTCTTGGCAGGAGCGGCCGGCTTTGCTGTCGCAGCCTTCTTAGCCGGGGCAGCTTTTTTCGCTGCGGTCTTCGTTGCAGTCTTTGCTACGGGTTTCGCTTTCGTGGCCATAGTCGTGTCTTGGTAGATTTATGCGCGCCTGACAGCAATTTTTGGATGTGGCGCACCGGCGAAGAATAGCAAAAGCGGCCGCGTATGCAAGAGGGATGACGGAAATTTGTTGAAATCGCTCGGGAACTGTGGGCGCATGTAGCCGTCCGAAGCAAGCGAAACGCCTGGCACGAGACCGGCACCACTGTCGGTGGAGCGGTGAATCGCATTGCGCTTGCCATGAGCTGCCGGCCAATACCGGTTCCGCGTAATGAATCATCTACGATGAACCAAGAAAGCTGGGCGAGACCCCATTCGCCCAAGGCTTGTTTAGGCGCTTCGTTCAGCACTACCGATCACCAGAAAATTAAGCAGTAGAAACCGGTTGCTTATGCTCCGACGACCCGGCTGAAGGCAGCATGCTCCGGCAGTGCCTGATTACTGTCCTGCCAGGTGATCGGATCCGTCTGCGCGTCATGCGCGATTTTGACTGGCTGCCTGATGGCCCCATACGCGATTTCTTCAGGGAAGAGGGGCTGAACGGCGGGGGGAGGGAGTGAACTGCTTGTCCCGCTGTTGCCCGGATGGGACGCACCAACGCGAGTATAGTCACGAATGACGCTCGCGCAGGCTGGGGGCGTTGGAGAGTTCCGCACGAGCGCTACCGCAGTGCGCACCGCAAGCCGCCTGCAGGAGTTCCCCATCGCTATGTGCCGCATTGCGCTCCAGCATGACTGCCCAGGCCCGCTTCTCCGTCCATTTGTTTGGCGAGTTCCAGCTCGACGGCGCTGACGCGCCCCGGTTTAGCGCAAACGCGCCCCGCTTGCAGTCGCTGCTCGCCTGCCTTGTCCTGCATCGTGACGCACCGCTGACGCGGCAGCAGCTCGCCTTACTGTTCTGGCCTGATTCCTCGCAGACGCAGGCGCGCAACGCCCTGCGTCAACTGCTGTTTCAGCTGCGCAAGGCCTGGCCGGAGGCTGATCAGTTTATCCATGCCGATGCGCAATCGGTGCGATGGCTGCCCGATTCGGCGCTCGACGTCGACGTGGCGCAGTTCCAGTCCGCGCTTGCGGCTGCGGCAAGGGCCTTGAGGCACGGCGACGCAGGCGCTGAAGAAGCGCTGCTGACGCATGCCGCGGATCTCTATCGCGGTGACCTGCTGGCCAACTGCTATGACGAGTGGATCCATCCCGAGCGCGAAAGGTTGCGCGAACAGTGCATCGCGGCGCTCGCGCGCCTCGGTCAACTGAGTGAGGAGCGGCGAGACTATGCCAAGGCGTTGAAGTACACACAGCAGTTGCAGCGGCTCGATCCGTGCCGGGAACCCACCTGCCTGGCGCTGATGCGCCTGCATGCGCTGAACCACGATCACGCATCGGCCATGCGCGCCTATCGTAGCTGTGTGGAGACGCTCGCTCGCGAACTGAGCGTCCTGCCGGGCGAGCCCCTGCGCGAGGCCTATGCACGGCTGGCTGCGCAGGACGCCTCAATGCAGCGCCAGCGCCCGCGGGACGCGATGCTGCCAATGATCGGCCGGCATGACGAATGGCGCCGGCTGCTTGAAGTCTGGCAGCGCACCCAGCTGGGGGACAAGCAGTTTGTCCTGATCCTCGGCGAAGCCGGCATCGGCAAATCGCGCCTGGCGGAGGAATTGCTCGTCCATCTGGCCGAGCAAGGCATCACTGTGGCGCATGCGCGCGCCTATGCGGCCGAGGGCCAGCTCGCGTTTGCGCCGGTGACCGGCTGGCTGCGCAGTCCTGGCCTGAGTGGCGCAATCGGCAAGCTCGACAGGGTGTGGCTGACCGAAGTCACGCGCCTGTTGCCCGAACTGCTCACGCAGCAATCCGGACTGTCGCCGCCGTCGCCTCTTACCGAATACTGGCAGCGCCAGCGGTTCTTCGAGGCGCTTGCACGGGCGGTGCTTGCGCCCTGCGGGCCGTTGTTGCTGCTGCTGGACGACCTGCAATGGTGCGACGGCGAGACGCTCGAATGGCTGCGCTTCCTGATGCGTTTCGACGCGGCCGCAAAGCTGATGGTGGTCGCAACGGCGCGCCCCGAGGAAATCATGCCGCGACACGCTTCGAACCGGCTGCTGGACGCACTACGCCGCGACGATCAGCTCATCGAGATCTCATTGGCAACACTCGATGCCGCCGAAACGGCAAAGGTAGCAGCCCAGATCCTGAACCGACCACTGGCCGACGCGGAGGCAACCCGGCTGTTCAAGGAGAGCGAGGGTAACCCGCTGTTTGCGATCGAAATGATGCGGGCTCGCTCCGACTCGATGCCGGTCGGGAACGCACAGGGCGGCATGGCGTCGAAGTTGCCGCCCAAGGTTTACACCATCATCTCGAACCGGCTGGCGCAGCTTTCCCCCGGCGCTCGCGATATCGTCGGGGTTGCCGCAATCATTGGACGGGCATTCACGACCGACATCCTTGCCCAGGCCAGCGACCTCGGCGATGCTGCCCTGGCAGGGGCGCTGGACGAGCTGTGGCAGCGGCGCATCGTGCGCCAGACCGACGGTAGCGGCCTGGCTTTTGACTTCAGCCATGACAAGATCCGCGACGTGGCATACGCCGAAGTAAGCCCGCTGCAGCGCCGCCGCCTGCATTTGCGCGTGGCGCGAGCGCTCGAGCAGGCGCCGGGCGATGGGCCCGACTTGGCAAGCGCGCAGATCGCGTGGCACTATGCGCAGGCGGGCCTGCCAGCCGAGGCGGCGGCATTCTATCGGCGCGCGGCGGCCGTTGCGCAAAGTGTTTATGCCTATGACGATGCCATCGCATTGCTGATGCGCGGCCTGGTGCAAGCGGACCGGATTGCCGATCCGCAGGAGCGCGCCAGTCAGTCGCTGGCCCTGCAACTCGACCTTGCGCCACCGATTCGCATCGCCCGGGGCTGGGCCGCCCCCGAACTGGAGGCGCCGCTGCGACGCGCGGTGGAACTGAGCCGGCTGGCGGGTGACACCAGCCAGCAGGCACGCGCCCAGGTCAGTCTTTCATTTTTTCTGGCGGTGAGGGCGGAACTTGCACAGGCACGCAGCCTGAGCGAGGAACTGATTGCGAGGTTGGGGCCGCTGGGCTCCGATACTTACTCGGTGATGGCATGGACCAACGTCATGGGTAGCCTGGTCCAGCAAGGCGACTGGATGGCCGCCGAGCCCGCATATCAACGTGCGCACCGCGCTTATGACGAAACCCAGCACGCGGAGCATACGTCCCTGATGGGCGGTAACTTCGGCGTGCTGGCCGCAGCGTGGTCGGCGCACGCATTGTGGTTCGGCGGGCTTGCCGATCAGGCCCTTCAGCGTGGACACGAAGCGCTGGGGGCGGCGAACCGGGTAGCGCACCCGTTCTCCCAGGCGCTCGCGCTGTCATACCTCGCGACGCAGCATGCGCTGCGACGTGAGCACGGTCTCACGCTGCGCTATGCCCGCCAGGCGCACGAGATTGCCGACCAGTACCACGTTGGCTACTACCTCGCGTGGTCAGGCATGCTGCTCGCCTGGGCCAATGCGAAACAGTCTCCTGGCGCCGACGCGGTGGCGTCGATGCAGGCGGCGATCGAGGATTTTCACGCGACGGGTGCACGCCTGCGCCTGCCGCTCTACCTGGCCATGCTGGCTGAATGCCTGGGCGACGCAGGCGAGACCGAGGCTGCGTTGGCGGCCCTTGACCAGGCGCTCGAATGCGCCGGGCGCACGGGCGAGCACTGGATGGATGCCGAACTGCACCGTCTGCGCGGTGAATTGTTGCTGCGCAGCAGTGCCGATCTTGCCGCAGCCGAGTCTTCGCTGATGCAGGCGATCGAGATCGCCACAGCCCAACGCGCGCTGCCGCTGGAACTGCGTGCAGCCCTGTCGTGGGCAACGCTGCGAACCTCGCAGGGGCGCGTCGATCCGCATAAGGTGGTCGAGGCGCCGCTTGCGCGATGCACCGAGGGCTTCGATCAGCCCGACATCGTCAGCGCGCGGGCGTTACTCGCGCGTTAGTTCCGGCTCGGCCACCGCGCGCCGGTGGAGCGGCAGGATCCCCCATGTAACGGCTCACCTAACGCTTTCGAAACGCCCGGGTTGCTAAAACTCCTGCATACCAGCCGGACAGGAGGCAACCATGGCAGCTTCATTGAGCGAACCCGTCGCAACCGCACTCAAGGCGCATTTCCGGGGACAGCTGATTCAGCCGGGTGAGGCGGCTTACGACCAGGCGCGCGCCGTGTACAACGGCATGATCGACAAGCATCCCGCGATCATCGCGCGCTGCGTCGATGTGGCGGACGTCATCGCAGCGGTCAACGCCGCGCGCGACGGCCGGATGCT
The DNA here is from genome assembly GCF_015549295.1 of Cupriavidus sp. IK-TO18. Taxonomy (NCBI): domain Bacteria; kingdom Pseudomonadati; phylum Pseudomonadota; class Betaproteobacteria; order Burkholderiales; family Burkholderiaceae; genus Cupriavidus; species Cupriavidus sp. IK-TO18. The sequence goes on along the minus strand of NZ_JADGMP010000025.1, from coordinate 80,053 downwards.
GCTGGCCGTGCGTGGCGGCGCGCACAATGGCGCCGGGCTGGGCACCTGCGATGGTGGACTGGTGATCGACCTGTCGCCAATGAAGGGCGTGCTTGTCGACGCCGCACGCAAGACGTTGCGGGTTGGCGGTGGCTGCACCTGGGGCGACGTGGATCACGCCGCCAGTGCCTATGGGCTGGCAACGCCGAGTGGTTTTATCTCGACCACCGGTGTAGGTGGACTGACGCTCGGTGGCGGCATCGGCTACCTCAGCCGCGCCTACGGCCTGACGATCGACAATCTGCTCAGCGCCGAGGTTGTGCTGGCCGACGGGCGCGTCGTCACCGCAAGCGAAGAGGAAAATGCCGACCTGTTCTGGGCGTTGCGCGGTGGCGGTGGCAACTTTGGCGCGGTGACATCGTTCGAGTTCAAGGCGCATCCCGTTGCGACGGTCTATGGCGGCCCGATGCTGTGGCCGATGGAGCAGGCACGCGAGCTGATGACATGGTGGCGCGACTTCATCCTGAGCGCGCCGCAGCACATCAACGGCTGGTTCGGTTTCGTCACCGTGCCGCCGGCGGCGCCTTTCCCGGAGGAAGTCCACCTGCAGAAGATGTGTGCCGTGGTGTGGTGCTACACCGGGCCGCTCGACCAGGCCGAAACGCATTTCCGTGCGATTCGCGAGGTCATGCCGCCAGCGGTGGACTTCGCCGGCCCAATCCCCTGGCCTGTCCTGCAGAGCCTGTTCGATGGACTGTATCCGGCTGGCTTGCAGTGGTACTGGAAAGCCGACTTCGTCAGCGACCTGAGCGACAAAGCCATCGATCTGCACATCAAGTACGCGCAGCAGTTGCCGTCGATGCACTCGACCATGCACCTGTATCCGATCAATGGTGCCGCGCATCGTGCCGGTTGCGGCGACACGGCCTTCAGCTACCGCGATGCCAACTTTGCCAGCGTGATTGTCGGCGTGGATCCCGACCCGGCCAACAACGATCGCATCGTGCAGTGGGCGAAGGACTACTGGCTGGCGCTGCATCCGTACTCTGCTGGCGGCGGCTATATCAACATGATGATGGATGAGGGCGATGACAACGTGAGGGCGTCCTATCGCGACAACTATGCGCGGCTGGCGCAGATCAAGCGCAAATACGACCCGGCCAACCTGTTCCGCGTGAACCAGAACATCAGGCCTGCCTGACACAACAAGCTAGCGCCCCGAGGAAGGGCCCGCCTTTCCCCGCGCATGCGTACTAACTGATCCATGATTCCGGCGCAACGCCGCTGCCACGAGATGGCAGCCGGCCCGCGCCAGGCAACGGCTTGCACGGCAGAGGCGATCCCGTGCGGCCCGCGACGTTCCCTGTGATCGCCTGTAGAAGAGTGCCGTCGCGGCAACGCCGCCGGCACCCCTGTTGGAGATAGCAATGCATAAGAAACTCGCCAAGACCCTGCTTGCCACTGCCGCACTTGCCGCCGGGCTCAGCCAGACCGCCCACGCCGGTTCATACGCTGATGCACTGATCGTTGCCACGCCGGAACACAGCGGCCAGCGCGACGTCTTTACCGAGGGCGCGCGCGGTCTGGCCAGCGAGGCCACCATGCTGCCCGTCGTCGCATATCAGGGCAGGTTCGTGTGCGCGGTCCGTGGCTTTGATCCGCACCGGGACGGCATGCGCAAGCCTGATCCTTACACCGATGGCGCCCGCATCAGCTCGCGCGACGGCTTCACCGACGGCGCGCGCGGCGAGGCGCGCGACAGCGGCGAGTGCCTGACCTGAGCGGTGCAAGGCAATGGAGCAACGTTCAGCCCGATGTCCGTCGGGCTTTGGCGAGGGCAATCTGCCTACCTAAGGGAGCACTTAGGGGCGGCATGCATCACTGACCAGGGCGGAAAACACCGTGCGCGTCTTGCCATTATTGACCACATAGGGATCAGGTCTTGTCGTCTGGACTTCTATCGCCGTGACAACTACCCTGCTTGGAATCGCTGGTCCGCCGTTGCGGCGACCGGCGCTTCTTTTTCCGCATATGGGGAGCAGGGGGCCGATGTCCTGGTCATGGGACACATCCCATCACTTGCCCTGCCCCAAACTGTCAATCCTGTGCCCCGGATTGTCAACTCAAGTGGTCGTCATCCCTGGATACTTGCTGGGCTTGCATGCGATGGCGCGTCTCGTTGCGCCCTCCGCCTGACTAGCCATCTTCCGGCCGGCATGGAATTTCCCATCCGAATCCGCAGAAGGAGACCCATGAGCAAGACAAGCAGCGAGCCGACGTACTTGCCAGTTTCGAACGTGTCGCTGCGCTGGCGCGGGACTGGGATCTCGCGGGCTTTCGGGACGTGATGCGGCGGCATCACGAACTGTATCCGGCCGCCACTAGCGGCGGCCCGACCCACAACACGCGCGGCACGCGCAGGGCATGGATCCGGCGCAGCTTCGCAAGGAGACGACATTGGAACTGAAGGACAAAGTAGCCATCATCACCGGGGCTGGCCAGGGTGGCGGCGAAGGCATCGCGCACGTGCTGGCGCGGGAAGGGGCCAGGATCGCCGTGGTTGACCTGAACCTTGAGGCGGCCCGGCGCGTCGCTTCCAGCCTCGATCCGGAGGGAAAGCGTGCCATTGCCATCCGCGCCGACGTCAGCAAGAAGGCCGAAGCGCAAGCCATGGCCACCCAGACCCTCGAGGCGTTCGGTGCCATCGACATCCTGGTCAACAATGCCGGCGTGGGTGGGGCCTCCGCCCTGGTCTGCGACGTGACCGAGGAGAACTGGGACCGCGTGATGGGGGTGAATGCCAAGGGCATCCTGTTCTGCTGCCAGGCGGTCATCCCGGCAATGAGGGCGCAGGGGAAGGGCAAGATCGTCAATATCGATTCGATCGCCGGCATTCGCATGGCGTACTTCAGCAGCGTCGATTACACCGCCTCCAAGCATGCGGTAACGGGACTGACCCAGCATCTTGCATGGGAGTTGGCCGACCAGCGCATCAACGTCAATGCGGTATGTCCCGGCGGCATCCGGACGCCTGCGATCGAAGCATACGCAAGCCCCGAAAAGCGCGAGGCCCTGATCCGGCGCACGGTACCGCTGGGCCGGTTCTGCGAGCCCTCGGAGATCGGTGAAGCGGTGTCCTTTCTCGCCAGCGAGCGCGCGGACATGATCACGGGCCAGATGCTGGCGGTGGACGGCGGCACCCTTACCGGCTACGGCGAGGATCTGCGTGCGGTGTTGCGCCAGCGGCTCCAGGAAGGCAACAGCCACTGAGGCCGGCAGCAAGCCGCGGGCCCCGCTTCGTCCAGGGGCCCGCAGGTCAACCCGCCGATGGCGGCGAAGTCAGTAGTGGATGATGCCCGGCGTCCCGCCGCCGACTGCGATGGCCTCACCGTTGATTGCCACGCTCAATGGCGAGGCGAGGAAGGTCACCACGCAAGCGACCTCGCTGGCATCGACCATGCGGCCAAGGGAACTCCTGGTCGCCGCCCATGCCTCGGTTGCCGCGTCGGTCTTCTCGGTGCGCGTTGGCCCGGGATGGACCGCCGTGACATTGATGCCTTTCGGGCCAAGTTCGTCAGCAAGGTTCTTGGTGATGGCCGCCACGCCGACGTTGCGCAGTGTGGCGACGGGCCGGCCCGTGTGGTAAATCGCCAGGCCACCGATATTGATGATGCGGCCCCAGCCATTCGCGGCGAGATGCGGGGCCAGCGCCCGCGCGGTGCGAAGGTAGCCGATGACCTTGATGTCGATGTCTTCGAGCGCTTGCGCATCGACGATCTCGTCGAGCCGCGTGGCTGGCGAAATGCCGCCCGGCATGGCCGCAGCATTGATCAGGATATCGATGCCGCCCAGGGCTTCAATGGCCCGCGCCACCATGGCGTCGACGGAAGCCTTGTCGGCGGTGTCGACCGTGAGCGGCACAATGCGGCGGCCGGTCAGCGCCGCAAGTTCCGCGGCGGTCGCTTCCAGCGCTTCTTTCGCGCGAGCGGCGAGCACGACGTCCACCCCTTCCTGCGCGAGCTGAAGGGCAATCGTCTTGCCAATGCCGCGGCTGCCGCCGGTCACGATTGCACGCTTGCCTTCTAACTTCAGGTCCATGATCTCTCCGATTTCCTTCAATGGCTTTGGGGCGATCGTGCCATGAACACGTCGCCCCCTGGTCGCTTTGGGTCAACGCGTACACGGCCATCCGTTTCGTCGAGCGGGACCAGCAGGTGGCGGCACGTGACGACGTCGGCATCGGGACAAAGGTGGCTCATGTCGGCACCCCGACCAGTACACGCCCTTGCTCCAGCGCGCACGCGTCCATGATTTGCATCGAATACACCTCGTGTTCCGTTTCGACCCGGACGCATGCCAGCCGCGGCGCACCTGATGCCACTGCGCAGCACTAGCGCGTATTTTCCGGTGCCGGTGGTTGACGGCGCCACGCCGACACGCTGCAGCCGAAGCGCATGGAGAACCACCGGGAGAAGGCACTGAGCGAGGAAAAGCCCATCAGGATCGCAACCTCCGACAGCGGTCGTTCGCTGTTCTTCACGTACCTCGTGACGAGATCGACCCTGACTGCATCGACGACGGCCAGGTAGTTCTGTCCATAGGCAGCCAGATGGCGATGCATCGTCTTGCGGTCGATGCCAAGCTGCCGGGCCACCTGTTCGGCCCCGCACTCGCCGGCTGGCAACAGCGCGAATACCAGCTTCCGTACCTTGTCGGGCATGGTGGAGCCGGATTGCGCCAGCTTGATATCCAGGAATTCGCGCGCATGCCGGCCCAGCGCCGGATCCGAGGCTGCGCCAGCCACGTCGAGATCGGAGGCAGCCAGCACGATGCCATCGAAATCCTGGCGGAATCGCACCGGTACACCGAACACGCGCCGATGCGTGGCAAGGCTGGCTGGCGCGGCGTGGCTGAAGCAGACGCTGCGTGGCTTCCATGCCGACCCGGCAAGCAGCTTGAACAACCGGAACCAGAGGCAAATGACGAATTCCGTCGATTGCCGCATAGAACCTTCCACGGACACGAGGAGTTCAAGCCTGACAAGCGCGGCGTCCCCGACCGTCTCGATGCGCAAATCGATACCTTCGTTGAGCAAATGCAGATAGCGCGCCATCGCATCCAGCGCATTGCGCAGCGTGGCGCCCTCGCGCATCACCGTCCACAGGGGGCCCTGTGTTGTCAGTTGACGGGCTTCCGCCACGCGTAGCCCAAGATCTTCCAGGCCGGCAAGCTGCGCCGAATCTTCCAGCAACTGCGTGACCGACTTCGCCGGCACCCGCATTTCCGGGTCCACCAGGGCCGTCGGGCTGATACCCGCCTGCCGGAGTTGGCGGTAGGGATCCAGGCCGAGTTGGCGGGCCACGTCGACAAACTCCGTCAGGTTCACGTGTTGCAGCAGCGTCGACATAGGAGTTCCCCCAAGGTGCCCCAAAATGTAAAGTCGCTGCCCCGGAATGTCAATGCATCGCGCGGCGGTTCTTCGATACTTGCATCGACCCTTCTGCTTCCGCAAAGCGAGACTGAGAGACTGACAATGAGCCAGATCGACCCCAACCTGCTCAAGGACAAAGTTGCCGTGATCACCGGCGCGGGCCGCGGCATCGGACGCACCATTGCACTGGCCTATGCCAGCGCCGGTGCTGCGGTGGTATGCAGCGCCCGCAGCGAGGCCGACATCGGGCAGACAGCCGCGCTGATCCGCGAAGCGGGTGGCCGGGCCATTGCCCAGACCGTAGACGTGGCGGACTACGAGACCGTCGCGAGCCTGTTCCGGCGCGCCAGCGATACCTTTGGCGGTGTCGATATCGTCGTGGCCAATGCCGGTGTCGCGCTCGAGCAGCGCAGGATCGCTGACGGCGATCCCGCGCTCTGGCGCAAGACCATCGATATCAACCTGACCGGTGCCTACCACACTGCCCATGCCGCCATTCCCCACCTGCGGCGCCGCGGCACCGGCAAGATCATCATGATCGGTTCCGGCCAGCGCAAGCGGCCCAACGCGGGCTTTTCGGCCTACTCGTGCTCCAAGAGCGGCCTGTGGATGCTTACCCAGTCGCTGGCGTTGGAGCTCCAGGAGGACAACATCAGCGTCAATGAGCTGATACCGGGGCCGGTCAGGACCGACATGACGCGCGACGTTGCCGTGCCGCCCGGCGAATGGTTCAAGGATCCCGCGGACGTCGTCCCGCTTGCCCTGTTCCTGGCCGGCATGCCCGATTTCGGCCCCAGCGCGCAGAGCTACAGCCTGATGCGCCGCGCCTGACGCCAAGGTGGGCGACAGACCCGGCGCAGACACAGTTCCCGCGACAACCGCCGCTGCAATGGCCTTGCAGCCGCTGCCCGTGCAAGGAGGCCCATGAGCCGTTTGGTCCGCAGTGCCACGCTGACGCGCTATACCGAGGTGGCCCGCTCGGTTGGGGTGGATCCACTGCAAATCCTGGCAAAAGTGGGGCTGCCGCCAAGCTGCCTGGACGCCGGCGACAACCTGGTCTGCGCCAGCGCAGTCTGCCGGCTTCTCGAAATGACCGCCGCAGCCTCCGATGCCGAAGACTTCGGCCTGCGCATGGGGGAGGGCCGTCAACTATCGGTTCTCGGGCCCCTCGGCATGGCCGTGCGTGATTCGCGGACGCTGCGCGATGCGCTTGGTGCGATGGTGCGCTACATCACGCTGCACAGCGAGGCTCTGTTCCTCGGCGTGGAGGAACGGGAGGGCGCTCTTGTCATCCGCGTGTCGCTGATGGTCGAGCATTCCGGGCCGACACGCCAGGCCGACGAAATGGTAGTGCTTTCGCTTTACCGGATGCTCCAGGAACTGATCGGTCCACGGTGGCGCGCGCGCCGTATCTGCCTTTCGCATGGCGCCCCAAGCAATCCGGCATCGCACGCGCGCGTGTTCGGCCGGCCGGTGGATTTCGGTTGCGACTTTACCGGCATTGTCTGCGATCTGAAGGACATGGAGGCAGTGCCGTGCTCCGCGCGCCCGGAGCTGGCGCAGTACGCGCATGCCTATCTGGACTCGCTGACTGCGCGTGCGGCCCTGTCCATGACCGAAAAAGTCCGGCGCATGGTGCTGTCCTTGCTCCCTTCGGGAAACTGCAGTGTGGAGCGCGTCGCCAGCCAGCTTGGTGTCGACCGGCGCACGGTCCACCGCAAGCTGCTGCAGGAAGGCTCGACCTTCAGCAGCATTCTCGATGAGGTCCGGGCCTCGCTGGCGGTGCAGTATCTCCGGCATGCGGAACGCCCGGTCAGCTACGTGGCCGTGTTGCTCGGGTTTTCGATGCAGAGCGCGTTCTCGCGCTGGTTCCGCGATCATTTTGGCTGCAGCCCCAGTGCATGGCGCAGCGATGGCGCGCAGTCGGCCGGGCCCGTTGCACGGCAAGTGCTGGTGGCGGCAAGCACGGAGCAGCGCGTCTAGAACCGAATTGCCCAGGCCACCCGTGCCTTGACTGATTCGCGCAAGAGCGGCGAGCACGCCGCTGCCTGCAGCACCGCATCTTCCGCGGACCAGACCTGCGCCTCACCGTCGAAGCGCGGCTGGATGGATCATGCCGGGGGCGCTCCGGTGGCGATGGCAGGTGCGCGCTCCAGTGCGCCGAGAATCCGCGCGAATCGCGCTTCCAGCCGCGGCCGCATGCGTGTCGGCGTGAAGATATAGAACTCGCCCGCGCGAATGGCCTCCAGTGCCTGGCTGGCCACCAGTTCCGGCGCCGTGCCAGCGGCAATACTGGCCTTGAACGATTCGCTGGCATGGCTTGAGCGTGCGGCGATGAGGGTCTTCACCGGACCCGGACAAAGCACCGAGACGCCAATGCCGGTGCCGTCGAGCTCCTGCTCTAGTGCCTCGCAGAGGGCCACGACGCTGTATTTGGTGGCTGCGTACGCTCCCATCGGAAAGTTGCCGTTCACCCAGAAGCCAGCGCCTGACGCCGTTGCGACGAAATGGGCTGGCTCGCCGTGCCGCCGCAGCAGCGGCAGGAAGTGACGGATGCCGTGAATCACGCCAAACACGTTGATGCCGAACGCGCGTGTCCAGTCCTGCTCGGACAGCGATGCCAGTTCGCCGCTCATATCGATGCCGGCATTGTTGAAGACCAGGTGGATGCGCCCCAGTTTTGCCGCGAACTCCGCCGCCGCATCGCGCACGTCCGCGTCGGAGGAAACATCCAGTACGCGCGTGCAGATGCGCCTGCCGGTCGATGCGAGCCGCTCGCGTGCAGCGTCAAGTCCGTGCGCGTCGATGTCGGCCAGCGCAAGGTCGGCACCGCGCGCCGCCAGTGTATCGGCCAGTGCGAGGCCGATGCCGGACGCGGCGCCCGTGATGATTGCCGTCTTGCCCTGAAAGTCCTGAAGGCGGGGTCGCGCGTCCGGCAGGGATTCGTAGCTGTCGATGTCAGGATGAATCATGGATGTCGCAAGTAAGGACTGAGGGGCCGCGGCATTCAGCCGATGACGGATTCGGGGGCAAGGCGGACAAGCTGCTTGCCGATGTTCTTGCCGGTAAACAGGCGGTTCAGGGCGGCGGGCGCCTGCTCGATGCCCTCAATGACGTCGACCCGGTACTTGAGCTGGCCGTCCCTGACCCATTTCGCCATGGCTTCCACGGCTTCGTGGGACCTCGGCCGGTAGTCCGAAATGAGGAACCCTTCGATGCGGGCGCGTTTCATGATGACGTTGCGGAACATCTTCGGGCTCCACCAGTCACCGCTCGCGTTGTAAGTCGAGATCATTCCGCATAGCGCGATACGGGCACCCGGGTTGATCAGTGCCAGCACGGCGTCCATGGTGTCCCCGCCCACGTTCTCGAAATCGATGTCGATGCCGTCCGGGCAGGCGGCGCGAAGGTCGGCAAGCACGTTGCCCGCCTTGTAGTCGATACAGGCATCCAGGCCAAACTCATCCATGACGAACCGGCATTTGCCCTGGCCGCCCGCAACGCCCACCACCCGGCAGCCGAGTATCTTGCCGATCTGGCCGGCGATCGAGCCGACGCCGCCTGCGGCGGCCGACACCACAATGGTTTCGCCAGCCTTGGGCCTGGCAATGTCGAGCATGCCGAAATAGGCCGTCATGCCGGAGCTGCCCAGCACGCTCGCATAGGCATGCAGGGGCAGGCCGTACTCCACCGGGACGCGCCGGGCAGTTCTTGTTACCGAATACTCTTCCCACGCCATGCCGCCTTCGACAATGTCGCCAGGCTTGAAGTCCGGGTGATGGGACTCCACGACCACGCCCATGGTGACGCCGCGCATCACCTCGCCAAGCGCCACCGGGGCCATGTACTGGTCGATATCGCTCATCCAGACGCGGTTGGTCGGCGCCACCATGAGATAGATGTTGCGCACCAGGATCTCGCCGTCCCGCGGTTGTGGCAGCGGCGCTTCCACGAGCTGCAGATCGTTGTCGCCGATATCGCCGACGGGGCGCTGCCTGAGGATCCAGCGCCGGTTCATTGTCTTCATGCTTGCTCCTCCGTAATTCGTGCCTGGCGCCGTGTGTGCGCGGGCCGCACTGCCGGTCGCCGCAATGCGCTCGCTGCTCAGTCTTCCAGCGCGCCGTATACGATGTTGCGTAACAGGGACCGGTATCCGACGCGCGTCGCCAGGTCGTTTTCCTGAAGCATCAGGATGGCGAGCAGCTGCTCTTGCGGATCCGCCCAGAAATAGGTCCCGAGCGCGCCGCCCCAGTAGAAATCGCCGACCGAACCCGGCACCGGGCTCAACCCCCGCGCGGTGCGCACACCCACTGTCAGGCCATGGCCCTGGCCGAGTTCGGGCAATGGTGCGTTGATGCCGAGCCCTGTTGTCGAATTGCCAAAGCGCGTGGACCAGGGCAGGTGGTTGCCAAGCATCAATTCGACGGTCTTCCTGGAGAGCAGGCGCACGTCATCGAGCACACCGCCGTTGAGCAGCATCTGGCAGAACCGCGCGTAGTCGCCGGCCGTGGACAGCAGGCCGGCGCCCCCGGAATGCCAGCGAGGCGGGTCCTGCTCGTCGTAGTCGAACAGGGCGGTGGATTTGCCGGATGCGCCGGAGGGCAGCGCCAGGCCCGCGCCGTCCTGCCTGATCAACCGGAAGCCTGTTGCATGCATGCGCAGTGGCCGCGCCACGCGCTCCGCGACGAAGCGAGCGAGGTCCATGCCCGAGACGATCTCGACAATGCGGCCAAGCACGTCGGTGGACATGCCATATTCGAACACCTCGCCCGGCTGGCATTGCAGCGGGATGGCCGCCAGCTTCGCGACCATCTCGGCATTGGTCTGTCCGGGATCCATCAGGCCGCTATCGCGATACTGGCGCTGCACCAGCGAATCGCCGAATTGCCCGTATGTCAGACCGGAGGTGTGCCGGAACAGGTCGTGAACGTTCATGGCGCGGCGCATGGGTTCGAGCGCAAGGCGGCGCTCCCCGGTGTTCGCATCGGCCGACTCGACGCCGACCTGTAGGCGGGCGAACTCGGGGATGTAGCGTTCGACCGGGTCGTTCAGGGCCAGCCGGCCCTCTTCCATCAATATCAGCGCCGCCACGCCGACGACGGGCCGCGTCATCGCTGCAATGCGGAAGACCGAATTGCGCTGCATCGGACGCGACGGGGTATCCGCATGCTCGAAGCCAAACGCATCGAACCAGGCGATGCGGCCTTTGCGCGCAACAAGCACGACAGCGCCCGGGATCTTGCGCCGGTCGACATCCGCATTGATCACCAACGAGATCGACTGCAGCCGCCGCGCGGACAGCCCCACCTCTTCGGGGGTGTCGGCATAGTCCAGGGCATGGGTGAGAGGCAAAGCAAGCTCCTGCAAGGTTCGGCGGAGTGAGGGGCGGCGGTGCGCGGTGCGCTGTGCCGTGAGGTATGTGTGCCGATTCTAGGCAGACGGTCGGCCTGGCGATTGATGATAGGGGTCTTTGCCGTGACCGCCGGGGACATTGCGCAAGCGGGTGTCGATGGAGATCGGGGAGGAGGGAGCGATCGGCGAAGGTTGAAGAATCGCGCCGATCGTCGCGATGGCCTAAAGCTCCGGCAGGAAGGAAACAGCCAACGCCGCCAGAGCCGCTGACAGTCAGGGCTGGATGTTATTGGCCTTCACGATGGCGGCATTGCGATCGTATTCGGCGCGCAAGGCCTGACCAAGCTGAGCCAGGGTTTGCGCTGGCACGGTCTCGAAGCCGAGCCCGAGAATCCGGTCCTGCACCTTGGACGTCGAGGCTGCCTTGTAGACGGCAGCCTGGATCTTCTGGACCACGTCTGACGGCACCCTGGACGATACGAACACGCCCGCCCAGTTGTTGAAGTCAATGTCCGGATAGCCCAGCTCGGCAAAGGTCGGGACCTGTGGCAGCAGCGGCGAACGCTGTTTCGCGGCCAGGGCATAGGCCTGCAGCTTGCCGGCCTTGATCATCGGCAGCGAGGTCACCATCCCGTCGTACATCACGGCGATCTGTCCGCCCATGACCTGTGTCAGCGCCGGCGGAGAGCCGGCAAAAGGCACGTGCTGCAGATCCATGCCAGCTTTCTGGTTCATGATCAGACCGGCATAGTGGGCGACCGTGCCTGCGCTGTAGGAAGCAAAACTGAGCTGGCCCGAATGGGCCTTCGCATAGCTGACCAGGCCTGGCAGGTCCTTGGGCGGCAGGCTCGTCGACCCGACCAGCACGAGGGTCGACCTGGCCACTGCGGCCACGGGCTTCACGTCCTTTATTGGATCGAAGGACGTCTTCATCACATGCGGGATTTCCGTGAGCACGTTGGTGGTCGACACCAGGATGGTCTGCCCGTCAGCCGGCGCCGCCAGCATGGTGTTGATCGCAATGCTGCCGCCGGCGCCCGGCTTGTTATCGACCAACACGGGCTGGCCGAGTTCCGCCGTGAGCGCTTCGGACAGCACGCGTGCCAGCACATCCATGGTGCCGCCGGCAGGCGCAGGGATCAGTACCCGGACCGGCTTGTTGGTCCATGCCATGGCGACGGGCATGGACAGGGCCAGGACAGCGCAAACGGCGGCGCGGCGCACGCAGTTCAGGGCAGGGCGGATTTGCATAGATGTCTCCCCGTTATGGGTGTGGGCTCGAAATGGGTGCCATTGACGACGGAAGTCGTGCGAGAAGTATGAGCGGTCGATGCAAAGCCTCTTAACATTCGGGGGCAAATACTTGACATTTCGGGACAGTTAGGGAAAGCCCAATGGGGGCCTTCGGGCCGCGTGCAGGAACACGAGAAGATGCCGGCGAACATGATCGCCACCGTTAGTTGAGAGACCGGCGTCGGAGTGGCGAATAAAGCCGCATAGGCACGCGGCTCATCTCAAGCTTCGCAGCTTCGTGCTGCGCCACTGCGTCGGCGTCATGCCGAACTGCGCCGTGAACCAGCGGACGAACGAGCCATAAGCAGAGTAGCCAAGCGATTCGGCAATGCGTCCAAGCGAGTAACTTCTGTTGTCCATATAGTGGGTAACGAGATCGCGCCGTACGCCATTGACCATGTCTGAGAAGACCTTTCCAGCGCCTTCGAGTTGGCGCTGCAGTGTACGCACGTTCATCCCCAGGCCCTGAGCAACCTGCTCGATCGTCGCGCGTCCGGCCGGAAGCATCAGATAGATGGCCTTGCGCACCTCGAGCACAATCGATGGCTCGTTGGCGCCCGGCAGGCCTGCAAGCAGGCGTTGCGCATGGCGTGCCATGACCGGGTCGGCAATCGGGTTGGGCAAGTCCAGGTCGGCAGCGCGGCAGATCAAGCCATTGAAAGCGCTTGCAAACTCCAGCTTCCCCCCGAAGATGCGGCGGTGCAGCCGCAGATCATCGGGAGCGTCATGAGTGAAATGGACGCTGAGGGGATGCCAGGACGTGCCGATCAGTGTGCTGCACATGCGTGACAGTGTGCCCAGTGCCAGCTCGACGGACTGCATGGTCGGCCCGGCCTCATCCGCGACGACGTCCTCACGCACGATGACCTTCCTGCCGGTCTCCTCAATACGGATGACCAGGAATTCATTCATCAGGTGGCGATACTGAACCATGGTTCCAAGCGCGTCGCGCAGCGTTCTTTGATGCGTGAGCAATACGCTGACGACGCCGAGGTCGGACAGCTGCCACAGGTCGGCCATACGCAGCCCGAACGTCGGGCATTGCGTGAGTCGCGCTGACTCTTCCAGCAAGGTTACGGCGGCACTTCCGGAAATCCAGTGTTCCGGGTCTGCAAGCATCTCGCTGCTCAACCCCAGCTTGCGCAGCAACGGCCGCGGTTCAAGGTCCAGTTGCTTCGCAACCTTGAAATAGTGGGTCAGCACGCCAGTGCGAATCAATGTGCTCATTGCCTCTCCTTCACCCGGTGTAGCCCGGATCCATTCGTTCCGGGGAAACCCGAATGCCTCGGCATTCTGTCACGAAATGAGACATGAATGTCGTGAAATGAGAGACAGCGCCCAACCCGGGATTACTAGACTAATCCCGTGAATCGACGATGAACAAGGAGATAGAAATGCAATTTCTGGATGACTCGCTGCACCCCGAGAACATGGACAAGGTGGTCATCACCGTGGCTCCGTACGGCCCGGAGTGGATGCCGGAAGATTTCCCCGAAGACATCCCCGTGACCATGGAAGAGCAGATCCAGAAAGCGGTGGATTGCTATGAGGCCGGCGCCAGCGTGCTGCACCTGCACGTACGTGAGCCGGATGGCAAGGGGTCCAAGCGCCTGTCCATGTTCAACGAACTGATCGCCGGCGTGCGCAAGGCGGTGCCGGACATGATCATCCAGGTCGGCGGCTCGATCTCGTTCGCACCGGAAGATGAAGGCCAGGCCGCGAAGTGGCTGGATGATGACACGCGTCACGCGCTGGCGGATCTCGACCCCAAGCCGGACCAGGTGACGGTAGCACTCAACACCATCCAGATGAACATCATGGAGTTGATCTACCCGGAGTTCTACGAGAACACGCACATGGCCAACCCGGCCGTCTACGACGCCTACCGTGAAATGATCGTTCCGGCCGGCCCGGCCTGGGCGGAAGAGCACCTGCGCCGCCTGCAGGAAGCCGGCATCCAGCCGCACTTTCAGCTGGTGGGCATGCATGCGCTCGAAACGCTGGACCGCATGGTGCGCAGGGGCCTCTACAAGGGCCCGCTGAACCTTACCTGCATCGGCATCGGTGGCGGCCACCACGGACCGCATCCGTACAACCTGTTCGACTTCATCCAGCGGGCGCCGGACGGCTGCACCATCACCTCGGAGTCATTGTTCAAGAACGTACTGCCGTGGAACACGATGGCGCTGGCAATGGGTATGCACGTGCGCTGCGGCATCGAGGACACCCTCATCGATCAGCACGGCAATCGCTTCACCTCGGTGCAGCAGATCCAGCAGACCGTGCGTATCGCCAAGGAGTTGGGCCGCGAGATCGCCGATGGCAAGGAAGCGCGGGAAATCTACCGCATCGGCACCTGGTACGACGATGTCGATGAAACCCTGGCCGCCAACGGCATGACCCCGAACCGCAAGCCTGGTGTCAAGAACGTGCCGCTGCGCAACGCAGCCTGAGCCGCCGGCTACGGCGCAGACAATGAATCGATCCGGTTGATGTGTGCACTCCAGCCTGAATTGGTGCAACTGGATCGATCTGTTTTGACTTGATTCAAATAGGGAATGTCATGACTCGTACCGTCGTTCTCGTTACGGGAGCCACGTCTGGAATCGGCCGCGCAACCGCGCTTGCATTTGGCCGTGATGGGGCACAAGTGGTTTGCTCCGGCCGCAATGCCACCGCAGGCGCCGCACTTGTGTCTCAACTCCGGGAGCTCGGTGCCGAAGCCGAGTTCGTGCCCGCTGACGTAGCTAATGAGGAGCAGGTCCGCCAACTTGTCGAGCACACCGTCACCCGCTTTGGACGGCTCGATGTCGCAGTGAACAGTGCCGGGACGGAAGGCACGCCAGGGTCGATCGTCGACCAGACGGTGGAATCCTATGCAGCGACCTTCGACGCCAATGTCCTTGGGACGTTCCTGAGCATGAAGTACGAGTTGCGCGTCATGCTGGAGCAGAAGGAGGGCGTTGTGATCAACCTCTCCTCCACCATGGGAAGCCGCGGCAACGCACAGAATCCGATGTATGTGGCCAGCAAGCACGCAATCGAAGGCTTGACCAAGGCCGCAGCACTCGATGCGGCCAGATCGAATGTACGAGTGAATGCGGTTGCCCCTGGACCGATCGAGACCGGGATGCTGGATCGCATCGCGGGAGGCGCCGAGAAAGTTGCGGCAGTTGCCGCGAGTATCCCGGCGGGTCGCATCGGGACCCCGGAGGAGGTCGCCGACGCCATCGTGTTCCTGGCCTCCCCACGGTCCAGGTACATAACGGGCCAGATTGTCGCAGTCAATGGCGGCAAGACAGCGATGTAGTCGCCGACGCGCTGGGCAGAGGGATTGCCCCCGGCGCGCTCAGAGGCAATAAGCAAAGAATTTCAGGAGACAAGTCATGGCAAAAGCAATCCGGTTCTACGAGACGGGCAGCGCAGACGTGCTCAAGCTCGAGACCGTGGAAGTCGGCAACCCCGGCCCCGGCCAGGCGCGCGTGCGGCACAGCTACATCGCCGTCAATTTCATCGATATCTATTTCCGCACCGGCCACTACCCGCTGGACCTGCCCAATGGCCTCGGCTCTGATGCCGTGGGTGTGGTCGAGGCAGTGGGCCCCGGCGTCACCGACATCCGCGTGGGCGACCGCGTGGGCTACCTGCTCGGCCCGCAGGGCGCCTACTCGGACGTGCGGGTCATGCCTGCCGAGTGGCTGATCCCGCTGCCGGACGGCGTCTCCGACCGCGTCGCCTCGACGCTCATCATGAAGGGCTTGACGGCGCAATACCTGTTCCGACAGGTCTACCCGCTCAAGGGCGGCGAAACCATCCTCTATCACGCCGCAGCCGGCGGCGTGGGCCTGATCGCCTGCCAGTGGGCACGCGCGCTTGGCGTGAACATGATCGGGACGGTCAGCACCGACGAGAAGGCGGAGCTTGCCAGGGCCAACGGCTGTTCGCACGTCATCGTCACCTCGCGCGAGAACATCGTCGATCGCGTGATGGAAATCACCGACGGCAAGAAGGTTCCGGTGGTGTTCGATTCGGTCGGCAAGTCGACGCTGGACGCCTCGCTGTCCTGCCTGCAGGTGCGCGGCACGCTGGTCAGCAACGGCACGACTTCTGGCCCCGTCGAGATCGACAGCCGCACGCTCGCGGCGAAGGGCTCGCTCTGGGTCACGCGTCCGGCCATGGTCCACTATGCCACCCCGCGCTCGCACATGCTCGCCATGGCCAGCGAGGTGTTCGACATGGTGATAGCAGGAAAGATCACCAGCGAGCCGAAGCAGCAGTTTGCGCTGGAAGAGGCCGCGCAGGCCCATCGCGCGCTGGAAAACAGGCAGACGAGCGGTGCCACCGTACTGGTGCCGTAAAGCCGTCCCGTAGTCCCTCCCATGCCGCGGTCGCTTTTTCCCCCCTCGCCGGGGCGAGGGTGGGGGACGGCTGCGCCCTCGAAAGCAAGTTCACATTGCTGGAAACACCGAGATGGAGACAAAGATGTCAGTCCGACCTGCCGTTCTGCGCGTGCGCCGCGTCGTCGCCGCATCGATCCTTGCACTTGCCATGCCCGCCGCCATGGCGTGGACCAACAAGCCGGTGCGCGTACTGGTGCCAGCGCCTGCCGGCGGCACGATGGACGTGATGGCCCGCATACTGTCCGAACAACTCACGGCAGACCTGGGCCAGCCCGTGGTTGTCGACAACAAGCCGGGTGCCGGCGGTGCCATCGCGGTCGGCGCATTGCTGGCGGCGCCGCCCGATGGCCAGACCATCCTGGTGTCGGCGACCAACGTGTTCGCGGAAATCCCGCACGCGATGAAGGTGCCTTACGATCCGATGAAGGACGTGAAGCCGGTTGCGGCCGCGGCCAGGTCGACCCTGCTGCTCGTCAGCGCGCCCGGCCTGCCCGCCAAGGACCTGCCGGGGCTGATCAGCTACGTGAAAGCGCATCCGGGTAACCTGAGCTTTGCCACCTACGGCCCGGGCACGGCCTCGCAGTACGCCGGCATGATCATGAACCAGAAGGCGGGGATGGATCTCCAGAACATCCCGTTCGCGGGATCGCCGCAGGCCCTGACGCAGGTGATGGGCGGGCAGATCGCCGTGATGTATGACGGCATGGTGACATCGCTGCCATACCTAAAGGCGGGCAAGCTCAAGGCCTATGCCGTGGCCGCCAGGCAGCGCTTGCCGATGCTCCCGCAGGTGCCGACCTTCGCCGAACTGGGCTATCCGGAGGTTGACTTCAGCAACTGGACCGGCGTGTTCGTGTCGTCCACGGTGCCGGCAGAGCTGACCGAGAAGATCCAGGCCGCGGTCCACAAGGCAGCCTCCAGGGCCGGCGTGCAGGAACGGATTGCCGCGCTCGGGTTCGAGCCGCTGCAGCCGCAGAGCCTTGGCCAGCTCAGCCACGATCTGCGCGCCGATTTCGATCGCAACGCCCGCATCGTGAAGACCTTCAACCTCCAGCCGCAATGACATCCATCGACCATGCGAGTTGAACAACTTACCTGTGCGATCGGCGCGGAACTCATTGGGGTCAGCCTGGCCGATGCGATCCATGATGATGGCCTGTTCGCCGGCATCCGCGAAGCGCTGCTCAAACACCGCGTGCTGTTCCTGCGCGACCAGGACATCACGGCTGCCCAGCACGTGGCCTTTGCGCACCGCTTCGGGGAGTTGGAGGATCACCCCGTGACGGGCAGCGACCCGGAGAATCCGGGGTTGGTGCAGATCTACAAGACGCCGGCCAACCCGCCGGATCGCTACGAGAACGCCTGGCACACGGATGCGACCTGGCGCGAAGTGCCGCCGCTTGGCGCCGTGTTGCGGTGCCGGGAGTGCCCGCCAGTCGGGGGCGACACCATGTGGGCCAACATGGTGCTTGCGTACGAGAACCTGCCCGGCCACGTCAAGGAGCAGATCGCCGACCTGCGGGCGCGTCACAGCATCGAGGCGAGCTTTGGCGCCGCCATGCCAATCGAGCGGCGCCTGGCGCTGAAGAGCCAGTTCCCTGACGCCGAGCACCCGGTGGTGCGGACCCACCCGGAGACTGGCGAGAAGGTGCTGTTCGTCAACGGATTTACCACTCACTTCACCAACTTCCACACGCCGGCGCGCGTGCGCTTCGGGCAGGACCACAGCCCCGGCGGCGCCGACCTGCTGCGCTACCTGGTCACGCAGGCCTATATCCCCGAACACCAGGTCCGCTGGCGCTGGACGAAGAACAGCGTGGCCATCTGGGACAACCGTTCGACCCAGCATTACGCCGTCATGGACTATCCGCCGTGCCACCGGAGGATGGACCGCGCCACCATCGTCGGAGACCGTCCTTTCTGATCACAGCAGGCCGCCGCATACCGGGAGGGTGCTGGCTGCCGATCGTTGAACTGGGGGGCGGATTGCACGACCCATCCCCCCTGTAGTAGCGGCGCACCAGACGCCGGAAGTCGTAGTGACTGAGCCTGAGAACAATCAAATGAAAACGATGAACCATGGAGGATGGCGCACTGGTCGTTCGGCGTCGGTACGACGCTGCCGCAGATCAATCCCGGTATTCCCACGTTGGGCGGCAACGGCGAAGTGCCGGGCCAGTTCCGCCGGGATTCGGCCTACGGTGCGGGCGTGACCTACATGAACGGCCCGCTCGGGCTGGGCGTTGCCTACGACCAGTGGAACCCGACGATCGGCACGAGCAACGGCACGTTGAAGAAGGCGGCCGTCATGGCCAGCTATGCGATTGGCGCGGGTAAGTTGATGGGCGGCTACCGCTGGGGGCAGAACAAGGACCAGACCGGCAGGGAGTTCCTGCGCGACGACTTCTACTGGATCGGTGGCCAGTACCGCGTGTCGGCTGTGCTGGACTTCACGCTGGAGTATGACTACCAGAACCTGAAGAATGTCGGCGGCAACACGCACGCGGCAAATCCGTGGCAGATCGCTCTGATCGCCGACTACGCGCTCTCGAAGCGGACTGACGTGTATCTGACCACTGCGTATACCCGCAACGCAGGCCTGACCATGGACTCGGCAGCGAGCGGCTTCGCTACCAGCCTGGCGCTGGGCAATAGCTACTCGCTGTCCAATGGGCAGAAGTCCATGTTCGGTGCGGCCGTGGGCATCCGCCATATCTTCTGACCGTTGCGTACATCCCGCAGGGCAGGGAGCGATCACGCTCCGGATCTCAACCGAGGAAATCGATTTCCATGACTTCTACCAACCTGCCGACGGTCGTGATTGTTCCCGGTCTTCGCGACCACATGCCGGAGCACTGGCAAACGCTGCTCGCCGAACAACTGCAAGCGCAGGGAAGGGCAGTGCAGATCGTGCCGCAGATCGACCATGACAAGGCCCTGCGCAGCGCCAGGGTGGCGAACCTCGAGCGCGTCGTCAGCGGCATCGAAGGGCCGATCGTCCTGGTGGCCCATAGCATGGGATGCTGCATCACCGTGCACTGGGCGCAGCAGACGACGCGCGAGGTCCAGGGCGCTTTGCTCGCGGCCCCCGCCGACCTCGACACGCCCCTGCCCGCCGGCTACTCCGATCCGCAGACGCTGGCTGCCAACGGCTGGACGCCGCTGCCCAGGGCGCGCCTGCCGTTCCCGAGCATCGTGGTCGGCAGCCGCAACGACCCGATCGGAGGATTCGAGCAGGTCCACGCCCTTGCGCAAGCCTGGGGTAGCCGCTTCGTCGATGGCGGCGACATCGGCCACCTCTCGCCGCTCGACGGATATGGCAACTGGCCGAAAGCCGCGGAGTTGCTCCGCGAGCTGTGACATTCATCATTCATCGCGTCTCCACTCCGGGTGCCGACCTCCGGTCCTGATGACACTTTCCACGGCAGCCGGGCTTCGGAGGTTCCACAGGCAACGCCTGTGGAACCTCTTCTTTGTTTTCAACAGGCTGTCGCGATCGAAGCGGTGGACTGCCCCCGGCAGGATCCGGGGCGAACGCGGTGGCGAACCTTAACGGTGCGGTATATTCAGAGCTTCGAGAACACGCGCAAGACAGACGGCATGGCTCACAAATCCATTCGGGTATCGCATGTTGGCGTACCCGGCGACCTAAGCGTCCTGAAACTGAAGGGCTATCTGAAATCCGCACTCGCGGGTGTGGCGCAAAGCGCCGCCGACGATGAGATCCTGCTGGTCAAGGTACTGGTGCCACGATCGCTCGGTCTGCAAGCCGGTGAAAAACTATTGGACAAGATCTTGCAGGGGATCGTTGACAGAGATTCACGCGTAAGCCGGGTATCAGTGGAATTTGTCGACGGCGAAGTCACACCAGAGAAGATCGCGGAAAGCCAGGTGCGAACGCAAAAGGAAATTGACGCCTACGGCCACCTGCTTCAGTCGACGGACAACGAACAACCGGATTGACCAGGGTTCGCGACGCTGGTCGTCTCTTCTTACACCTGCAGGATGATTTTTTGTAGCAGGGCAGTCAGATCTCGACGCTGATCTATGATCAAGTGCACAAAAATGGTGTCATCCCTGACTTCATAAATAATGCGATTTTTTCCGCAATGCACTTCGCGGAACCTGTTCGCGGTTAGCCCACTGAGTTCATCGACAATGTGCCCGCATTCGGGAAACTCCCGGATGCGAGTCATGGACGCCTGGATCTGAGCATATGAGTCTTCCCAGGCGGCCATGCCAAATGCGTCCACCACATAGCGGCGCACCCGCTTCAGTTCGGTTTTACCGCTGTCGAGAAGCTTTGCCTTCAGTAATTTGGAGGCCATCAGCGCTGCTTCTCTTTCCGGTCCAGTTCGTCCAGCTCTGCGAACACCTCATCGATGTCGGAAAACTTCTCCTGCTCGATCTGCTTCTGCCCCAGTGCCAGAATCTTTAGCAGGGCTAATGTCTGCCGGTCGGATTCGTAGCTGCGCACGTCTTGGACAACGAGCTTGGCTTCGCCGTTTTGGGTGATGATTAATGGTTCACCGGATTCAGCGAGGTCCTTGACGATCTGCGCGGCTTCACTCTTGAGATAGCTGATCGGCTTGACGTGATCGGCGATTCGCATCGCACCCTCCTGTGGATGACATGACTGGACCGAATATAGTCCGTTAACAGTCTTTCGTCAACGTTGCCCGACTCGACGCCGTACTCGGGCGGCCGCGCGGTTCCCCAAAAATGAAAATCACTATCCGCGTTGAGGTCACCTCGGATATTGCGAAACCGCCACTTTTAGGTGCGTAATTGAAGAGATCGGCGCCGTCCGTTGCGGCAGCGCTGCGTGGTTGGATCAAAGAAATTCCTGTTGCAGGTCGACGGTGCACCGTTCACCGATGGCGTCATAGTTCTGCTGTAACCAGCGCCCCGCCTGGTCCCGGCCCTGGTCGCGCAGGTAGCAAAGAAAGTCCCAGTCCGCGTTGAGCTTGCTGGAGACGCCGAGCGCCATCATGGTCTGGTCGGATCGGATCGAGTGGATCAGCATTTCCTTCATGTCCCCGCCGCGGACCTTGCCATCCTGGATCAGTCGGGTGACAAAGCTGATCGCGCGCAGTTCGCGGATCAACGAGGAATTGAAGCTGACCTCGTTGATGCGGTTGAGGATCTCCGCGGCGGTCTTCGGCACACCCTTGCGCACGATGGGATTGATATGGACGATCACCACGTCACGTGCGCCGCAGTTGTATATCAGCGGGAAAATGGCCGGGTTGCCGACATAGCCACCGTCCCAGTAGTGTTCGCCGTCGATTTCGACGGCCTGGAACAGGAACGGCAGGCAGGCCGACGCCAGCACCGCCTTCAGTGAGATGTCGTCGCGTGAGAACACGCGTATCTTCCCGTTCTCGATGTTGGTCGCGCACAGGTAGAGCTGGATCGGGCAGCGCTGGTTCAGCGCGTCAAAGTCAACATGGCGGGCTAGTACATCGCGCAGCGGGTTGAAATTGAGCGGGTTGAACTGGTAGGGCGACAGCACCCGCAGCGTGATGTCCGTCAACAAGTACATCGGCGAGTAATCGAGCCCATAGCCACTGGACAGCCAGTATTCCCATGGCAGCTTGCGGAACGGGCTGTGGACGCGCGCGGTGCTGGCAATATCGCGCCAGAAGTCGTGCAGGGCGGTGCGGGCGCGGGGCGGCCCGCCCTGGAGCAGGCCGTACGCGAGTACCGCGGCGTTCATCGCGCCGGCACTGGTCGCGCTGACGCCCTCGATCGCCAGCCGGCCGTCTTCTAGCAGGCGATCCAGCACGCCCCAGGCAAAGGCACCATGGGCTCCTCCGCCCTGCAACGCCAGCGTGACCGGCTTCACGGCCTGGCTGGGTTGGCCGGACTCTTGCACTCCAGTATCGGTCGGCATGGCGTGTCTCTAGTGCTGTGTCCAGCCACCATCCATGGCGAGCTCCGTGGCGGTCATGGAGGCGGCATTGTCTGTTGGATGCCTGCGTTATTGACGATGAGGTCAACCTTGCCGAACTCGGTAGCTGCAAATTCCGCCATGTCGCGAACCGGTTTAGGCCGGCGCGCCGGCGAATAGCGCACAACGCACGCCGTACCCGCGCCGCGGATGGCAAAGGCGTGCGCAACGCCAAGCACGATACCTCTGCTGTAGCCGGTAACGATAGCGGATCTTCCTTTAAGCATGTTGATCTCCGGTTAGCGTCGGGGTAGGGTGGGGCGCCCGCGGTACGCCGGAAGCTTTATGCGTTGCCATGTGGGCCCAGAGACGCAGCTTGCGGCCGAGGGTCGGCATACGCATCAGGTATAGCGCACGCCAGGCCAGCCAGGCCGGCAAGCCGGAGAAGCTGAAGCCATAGACCTGGGCAACGCCCTTCATATGCCCGATGCTGGCCATTGCGCCTTTGCGATCGGTGGCGGCATTGGCCACGCGTGCGCAATCGCCGATGGCCCACAGTCCGGGCATGCCGCGCACCGACATATCCGGGTTGGTCTCGATGCGTCCGCGCCGGGTGGCCAACGCGAGATTGCGCTCGAGCGTGGCGACCAGCGGATTCGGCTTGGTGCCGACCGTGCAGATCACCGTCGCGCCCTCGATCCTTTCGCCGTCTGCGAGCACCACGGTGTCGGCTTCGCAGCGGGCGGCGCGGGTGCCGAGCCTGAGCCGGATGCCGCGCGCGGTCATATGGCGTGCCGCGGCCAGGCCAAGCGAGGCGGGCAGCTCGGGAAGGAGTTGTGCGGTGTCCGCTTCTCCAGCGCCTGGGCCTGCGTGGTGCCGGCGAATCCGCCACCGACAATGACGATGTTGTTTTCTGCAAGCATGACGGTTCCTTGTTCGCCCTGGGACGGCGCGTGTGACTGTCGAGCTAGTGGCTGGCTTTGCCGCGCAGCAGGAAGCGGTCGATCAGGTGGTCCAGCGACAGCTGCCCGGGGCCATGCAGCAGCGTGACCAGCAGCAGCAGCCCCCAATACTGGTGGTCCTTCAGGCCAACTTCGCCCAATCCGGGATACGAGATCACTGCGACGATGTTGAAGACGAACAAGGCCAGCGCGGCGGCCCGCGTGCCGAGCCCGAGCACGAGCAGCACCGGCAGGCTCAGCTCTGCGGCGGTACCAAGATAGGCGGCCAGGGCCGGGTTCAGGAGCGGCACGGTGTACTCGCTTTCGAACAGCGCAAGCGTGGTGGACCAGCTGGCGAGCTTGGTCAGCCCGGACTGGAAGAACACCAGGCCGATCAGGACACGAATGCCGAGATCGAGCACGGGAGCCAGGGTTTGCAGCAGGCGGATTGCCGCCTGTGCGGCGGTAATGATGCGCGAAGACTTTTTGCCGCCCACATCCAGCGGCGCGGACGACAGGGGGGTAGTGCATTTCATTTTGGGCCACCTTGCGAAGCGGTCAAGGACGGGGGCAGGCCGGGGTAGCCGTGACGCGGTGACGCGTCACGGCATTCCGCTGCAGGCTCGGGTGCCGTTCAGGCCGGGGAGGCCGCCTTGGCGGTCGGGCTGAGCTCGCCGCTCTTGCCACCTGGCTTGGCGAACTCGGACGTCTGCAGCCGGCCCCCGGAGATTTTTTCGCAAGTGCCCTTGGGCACGAGGATCCAGGCCTCCGCGTCACGATCGACCTTCGCTGTGGCAGCACAGGAGCTCTTGCTGGTGCCGCAGTCGTTCTTGCCGGCCTTGGCAATGCCGGCGCATTTTTCATGGCTGCCCGCCGCGGCCATGGCCTGGGAGGTGGCGCCGGCAATACCAAGCGCCAGCATGCCTGCAATGGCACCGCGGATGATTTGATCGCTGTTCATGATGCACACTCCGTATTCGGTTGGGTTCAGGACAGGAGGGGAGGGATACCTGTCTCTGGATGGCAGTATGGAAAGGCGAATTCACGCTGGTTTCCCTCAAATCTCAAATATTCGTCACAAGGCACGGGCGAGAGCGGTCGAGGTTGGGGGCGGGCGGCGGGGGACGACGGGAGAGCAGGCGAGGCCGGCCGCCACGCCGACGGATGGCTTTCCATCCACGAAATGCGTTCTAGAATGATCTAGTGTCTGACGTCTGACGGACACGCGGGGCTGCGCGGGCCGCAAGCCAGGAGGCCCGCGACGGTCTCGCCGACATGCCGCACGTTTTCAACGATGAGGTGACACCATGTCGCGCCAGGTGCTGGTGATCGAGGACGACGCGGATATCGCCGAGCTGGTACGCCTGCAGGTGAGCGGCCTGTCCTGCGACGTGAAGGTGATCAACCACGGCCGGGCGGGACTGGACGAAGCGCTCAGCCATCCCTATGACCTCGTCATCCTTGACCTGATGCTGCCGGGTGCCGACGGGCTGGAGATCTGCCGGCGCCTGCGCGCGGAGCCGCGCTATACCCCGATCCTGATGCTCACGGCACGCTCCACCGAACTCGACAGGGTGCTGGGACTGGAGATGGGCGCCGACGACTACCTGACCAAGCCGTTCAGCGTCCTCGAGCTGACCGCACGGGTCAAGGCGATCTTCCGTCTGGTCGACACCCTGGTCAATCCGCCATCGGATCGTCCCAGAACGGTGCAGGTCAAAGCCCTGCACATTGATATCGACAAGCGCGAAGTGAACGTGCGTGGCGCGCCTATCTGCCTCACCGCCAAGGAATTCCAGCTGCTGCTGTACTTTGCCAGCAATCCGGGACGCGTTTTCAGCCGTGCCCAACTGCTGGACCAGGTCTGGGGCTATAGCCATAGTGGCTACGAGCACACTGTCAGCTCACATATCAACCGGCTGCGCGCCAAGATCGAGCTCGATCCCAATGCGCCGGAGTACATCCAGACCGTATGGGGCGTGGGCTACAAGTTCAGCAACACGTAAGGGGCAGGGGGCCTCATGTTCCGAACCCTGTACGGGAGAGTGGCAATCGTGCTGATGGTGGTGTTCATCACCATTGGCGCGCTGATGATCCTTGCCTCACAGAAGATGATCGAGACGCAGCGCCTGCTCGAACTGGCGACCGACCTCATCATCGGGACGGTTGCCTTCAGCCTTGTGGCGGCGCTGATCGTGTTCCGGCTGTTGACGGTGCGTTTGCGCGTGCTGTCCGACGCCATTGAGGCATTCCGCGCGGGCGGGTTTTCCACGCCGGTGCGACTGGCGCAGGGCAGCCGTGCGGACGACGAGATCCAGAAACTCAGCACGGCCTTCGAGGAGATGTCCGAGCGCATCGTCACCCAGCTTGCGCAGTTGGGACAAGTGGATCAGCAACGGCGCGAACTGCTTGCCAATGTTTCGCACGACCTGCGTACGCCGCTCGCGTCGATGCAAGGTTACCTGGAAATGCTGCTGCTGAAGGCAGAAGAAATGACGCCCGATGACCGCAACCGCTACCTGCAGGTGGCCACCAGGCACTGCGAGCGCCTTGGCAAGCTGGTGCAGGACCTGTTTGACCTGACCAAGCTCGAAGCTCAAGAAGTCCAGCCGCGGCTGGAACGCTTCCCGTTGTCTGAACTGGCGCAGGACGTGGTGCAGAAGTTCGCCCTGGCGGCAAACAAGCGGGGGCTGGCCTTGCTGGCGACGTCGGGTCCGGGCTGCCCTCCGGTGAACGCCGACATCGGCATGATCGAGCGGGTGCTGGAGAACCTGATCGAGAATGCCATGCGCTATACGCCTGCCGGCGGCAAGATCAGCGTCGATGTGCAGCCGGTGGGGGAGCGTGTGGAACTGACCGTGCGAGACACCGGCGAGGGCATCGACGCGAGCCAGGTGCAGGGTGTCTTTGACCGTTACTATCGCGTGGAGCGTACGGAGTCCGATAATGGCAGCCATGTCGGCCTGGGCCTCGCCATCAGCCGGCGTATCGTACAGTTGCACGGCGGCGAGATCCGCGTGTGCAGCGCGCTCGGCCAGGGCACTGCCTTCACGATCGACCTGGAACGAGGATAAGGTCAGGCGGCGCGTACTTCAAAATCATGGATCGTCGCGTCCAGGATGCGACGCTCAAGAAAGCCGGCCAGCGCGAAGTCGGGCGCGACTTGCAGCGCCTGTCGATAAGCCGGCTCCAGCGCGGCACCGCCATGCAGCGCTTCGAGCATGGCGTATTCCCCAACCTCCAATGACTGCGCTTCAACCGCAAAGCCGCTGCGCCTGACCAGCAACCAGTCGCCGCCGCTGCCGGCGTCGATCTCTGCGTCCTCCTCGGCGTCCGGCTGGTTCGACTGCCAGATGCGCAATACGGGGAACGGCGACGCGAGCAAGCGGCAGGCCGGGGCCAGCCGCAGCTGCAGGCACGTCGCCTCGGCCTCGGCGAGTGTGCCTAGGGTGGCGAGGCGATCGAGCGTCAGCGGCGCCGCGTCGGCAGCGTGAAAGGCTTCATGCATGAGCCACTCCAGCCTAGCCACATCAGGCAGGTAGCGCAAGCCAGCAGCCGGCTCGAATTGTGCGAGGAAATCTGGAAAGCTCTGGCCGAAGCGCTGGATATCACCGCTGGTGGAGGGGCAGGCCCGGATATACCGGCCAGCCGTGGCATCAAAGAACCGCTGGCCCACCAGGCACGAAATCACGGGGAATACGGCGCCCAGGGCCTCGCACAGGTTCTGGTGTACGTTGCCCGCGTAGACGTCGAGGCATCGTTGCGCGTCAATGGCCCCATCGACGATATAGCCGGCGAGAGCTGTCGGGTCCTGCCCGAACAGCGCCCGGGCAAAGCGGGTCTGGATCTCATGCAATGAAGGCATCTTCAATCTCCAGCATCTGATCGGCCCTGCGGGCTTCGTCCAGCAGCACTGAGAGCGCGGGAATGTCGGTATCCCACTCGATCAGCGTGGGCAGCGGGCCAAAGCGGGCGAGCGCATGGCGGTAGAGATGCCATACGGGCTCGGCCACGCGCTGGCCGTGGGTATCGATCAGCATGCCATCGATGACGTCAAAGCCAGCCAGGTGGATCTCCCTCACCACGCCCAAAGGGATCGCATCGATATAGCTCAATGCATCGCTACCGTGGTTCATCGCGTTCACGTAGATGTTATTGACGTCGAGCAGGATGCCACATCCTGTCCGCGCTACCAGCGCCGCCAGGAATTCGGGTTCGGCAATCGTGGAGTGAGTGAATCGGAGGTAGCTGGTGATGTTCTCCACCAGCAACGGCTGTTGCAGGTAATCCTGGACTTCCGCCACATGGGCGCACACGATCGCGAGCGATTCTTCGGTGTAGGGGAGGGGCAGCAAGTCATTGAGGTAGCGATCACCGATGCGGCCCCAGCTCAGGTGTTCGGATACCAGCCCTGGCTCGAAGCGCCGGATCAGGGCCGCCAGACGACGCAGGTGATCGCGATCGGGCCGATCCGTCGCGCCCAGGCACAGGCCTACGCCATGCAGGCTCAGCGGGTAGGCGGCGCGCACCTGCGCGAGGTAGTGCAGGGGCTGGCCGCCGTCACCGAAGTAGTTCTCACTATGGACTTCGAACCACCCTGTGCGCGGCGTTTGCGCGAGGACCTGGCGATAGTGTGGTGCGCGCAGGCCGATCCCGGCCCGGGGCGGGACGGCGGCGCCGAAGTCAGGCAAGGGGCTGGTGGATCGCATCGCAAGTCCTGTCGGTCGTGGTTGTCCTCCGTACCACTCTCGCCGACAAAGATCACGAAACCCTCACGGCGCCTTCAATTAACTCCGCCGATCGCAGGGGGAAAGGGCGCTGGCGATGCCGCCGCACTGGTTGGTGACGAATTCGTGGACTATGTTAGGTAGGGCTTGCGGCGACGCGTCACGAGGTACGGAGCCGGCATCGCGTGTTTCCACTGAGGCCGCTTAAGCTGTCAAGCAAAAAGCACTTGTTGTGGATGCCAGGCCGCACCGGTTGGCGCCACAGAAAGAGAGCCAAGATGGGCCTGAAAGCAAAGCTGCTGCTGCCGCCGGCATTGATCAGCCTGGCGCTGGTGGCTTATCTTCTGGTCGGCTGGGTGCCCGGAGCCGGCCCTCCCGGCACGCGTTCGGGCATTGTGCTGGTGGTTGCGGTCGGCTTGGCACTTATGCTCGGCATCCTCGCGCTTGCCGTTCACGCCTTCTGGCGACGTCCGCTGGACGCGTTGTTACGCACTTGCGTCACCTCCGTGGCCTCACGCAATGCGGGCGCCGGGCAGGACAGGTTCCCTGATGAGTTCGAGCAGATTCGCCAGGTCGTTACGGATTTGCGCGCGTGCGTCGAAGCCGCGCAAACCGAACTGGCGTTGTCCGTGCAGCAGCGCCGGCAGCAGGAGGTCGCGCTGCGCTCGAGCGAGGAGCGCTACGCCCTGGCCATGCGTAGCGCCGACGATGGCATGTGGGAATGGAATCTCCAGACCAACGAATTCCATCTCTCCGAGCGCTGGAAGGCCATGCTCGGCTTTGAGGACGACGAACTGCCAGACACCCTGCAGGCCTGGACGGAACGGCTTCATCCCGCCGATCGGGTCGCCGTTGAGCAGGCAATCGCGCGGCACGTCGAGGGTGCAAGCCCGCGCTATCAACAGCAGTGCCGGTTGATGCACAAGGACGGACACTACCGGTGGGTCAATTCCCTGGGCAGCGCCATCCGTCATGCCAACGGCAAGCCATTGCGGTTAATCGGCATGGATACCGACGTGACGCGCATCAAGCGTGTCGAGGACATACTCAGGCACATCGTCGAGGGGACTTCCGGCACTTGTGGCGACGAATTCTTCCGCGCGCTTGTCCGCCATTTCGCTGCCGCGCTCGATGTCCCGTGCGCTTTCGTGACGGAATGCACAGGGTGGCCACCGCGGCGGGTCCACACGCTGGCCTTCTGGTTCAAGGACGCGTTCCGCGACAACGTCGAGTACGACCTGGCCGGCACCCCTTGCGAGGCGGTGTTCGAGCAGGGCTTGCCTGTGTTCTACCCAGAGGGTATCGGCAAGCTGTTTCCGCGGGAGCAGGGCTTCGAATGCTATTACGGTCTGCCGATTCAGGACAGCCAGGGCAAGGTCATCGGCCACATGGCCTTCCTCAACATTCGAAAGATGCATGAGGAAGAAGTCCTGATGGACTACGTGTACCGCATCTTTACCGCGCGCGCCGCCGCAGAGATAGAGCGCAAGGCGGTTCTCGAACACCTGACCCGCACGCAGGTGGCGTCCGCTGACCGGTAGCGCAGCGACGCACTCGCGCGCGCGATGTCCGAGCGCCAGACGGCCCCCGCTAGCGCAGGCTTAAGTCCGTTCTTGCCACCGTCCCACGCCCACGTCGCATGGCAGCCCGTTGATCGCTCCTGGAACGCGATGCGGTGGCACCTCGCATGCCATGGTGCGCCGTGACAAAAATTTGATCTTTAACGGACAAAGCCGTGAGGTCCGTTGCGCACACTACGTACCAAGGACAGGCGATTAGCCTGTTCGAGGCTAAACCCGTCGCGGATCGTCATCAGGCTATCCCAGGCTGCTTGAGTTGCAGCGCACTGATCATATCGGACGGCACTAGGTAGTTGCCTGAAAAGGAGATGGAAAATGTCAAAGCAAATCTTGTTGCTGATGTCGGCGGTTGCCGCCTTCGGCGGCGCCGGTGTCGCGCATGCTGGCATCGGCATGCGTGATGTCTATACCGATGGCGCCAGGATTGGGACGCAAGATATCTATACCAATGGCGGCAGAGCAATCATCGATCGCCCAGACGTGTTCCTGGATGGCGCGAGAATTACTAACCGCGATGGCTTGATCGAGGAAGGCGCTCAAAGGTAATTGCCGCCTGATCAGAACAAACTACGGGGCGCTCCGCATGAGCGCCCCGCGTTGCTACGCAGTTATCACTGCAGAGCAGCCAGGCGCTGACGGCACAGGCTTACGAACTGCTGGGCCGCAGTGGATTGGCCTTGGGTCGGATGAAAGGCAAGGATTGCCCGGAACCGAACGGGCGCGGTGAGTGGTACGCTTCGCAGCCCGAGGGCTACGTAGATACGGGCCACCAATGGATTGGTGATCGCGAGGCCAGCGCCGGCCAAGGCGAGGGAACACTGCGTGTGGCTATAAGGTGTGGTTGCCACGAAACGCGGCTCGATGCCGAGCTCGGCAAAGCACGCTTGCAGCCGGCGTTGCGCAGGATCCGCAGCGTCCAAGCCGATTAACGGTACGTCGATCAGATCCTCGATTCCGACCTTTGCGCGCGTCGCGAAAGGATGCGTCGCGGGCGCGACGCAAACGGCCTGCACTGAATAGAATTCGGACGCAGTCAGACCACTGGTGTCCGCCTCGTCGCCCATGAACGCGATATCGAGTTCGCGTTGAAGCAAGCGTTCGCGCAAGCCCCGCGAGCTGTCGACCTCCAGCTGGCAACGAACGCGGGGATAGCTGTAAATGAAATCGGCCACCGAAGACGGCATCACGCTGGACGCCATGGCGTGCAAGGCCCCCACGCGCAGGACCGTGTCTTCGTGGGAACGCAATTGATCGATCTTGCGTTGCACAGCGTTAAGCCCGACATAGACGCGCTCGACTTCGTCCATCAGCGACGCCGCCTCCGGTGTCGGCACCATACGGCCTTTGGTTCGATCGAACAGTCTTAACCGCGCTGCGTTTTCCAGTTGTAGCACGATCTGTGTCACGGCGGGCTGGCTGATGTGCAACGCTTCGGCGGCCCGGCGCGCCGATCCCAGACGCATCACCATGCGAAACACCTCGATTTGCCGAGCGCTGATCACGATGTCGGCGGCTGTTCCCATATCCACCCTATAAGTTTTACTTAACTTGATTATCGAAACGCCCGCGTTGCCCCAGGGTGCCTTCGCATAGACTCAGGTCACTATCACCTGGGCTTCTACCATGCGCGCCAGCCACTCTCCGCATCTCACCGAACCGCTTGTCAACCCGGCGATGCACGCCCTGCAATGCATTACGTGTCACGCCCAATATCCGGTCAGTGACATGCCGGAAGGGTGCACGGCCTGCGCAAGCGCTGGCCGGCCAAGCAGTCTCGAAGTGGTCTACCACCTCCAGGCACTGGATTTTGCACCAAAAAGCGGAAGTTATATGTGGGGGCATTGGCAGCCCTACCTGGAAGGCGTGTCGCTGGGAGAGGGCGCCACGCCATGCGTGCCGGTTCGGACCCTTGCTTCGCTAGCAGACGTGGCCTCCATCTGGCTCAAGAATGAAGGCGCAAATCCTACGGGATCGCACAAGGATCGCATGTCGGCGCAGGCCGTAAGCCGGGCTCTCGATATTGGCGCGAGCGAGGTGGTACTGGCGTCAAGCGGCAACGCCGCAGTCTCGGCCGCGGCCTATTGCGCCGCCGCGGGTCTGGCCTGCGAAGTCGCGACCTACCAGGCGCTTCCATCCGTGTTTGACGCGGCGTTGCGCTATTACGGCGCACGGCGTGTTATTTGCGACAACGGTCACGCGCGATGGGAACATGTCCGCCGCCGCGTCAAGGAGGCGGGAGCCTTTGCGCTGACCAACTATAGCGTGCCCGCAGTGGGCAGCCCGGTATTTGGTGTTGAAGGTTACCGCGCTGTCGCACTGGAGTGGGTGGTTCAAGGATGCCGCCCCGACCATGTCATGGTGCCAACAGCGCGGGGGGATTTGTTGTGGGGCATCTATAGCGCGCTGCGGGACCTCGTCGCCCTGGGGCACGTCTCGAAGATGCCTCGCCTTTGGGCGATCGAGCCGTTTCCACGGCTTTCGCGCGTGCTGGCGGGCGCGTCGCAGCAGTCCGACTTCCCAGGCGCGACCCAACAATTTTCCACCGCCGGGTCAACCGTTACTGCCCAGCAGGTCCACGCAGTCAGGCAATCGGGAGGTGGCGCGGTGGTCATCGATGACGCTGCAGCACGCGCGGGCACCCGCCAACTCGCTGCCGCCGGTTTTTGGGTCGAACTGTGTGCGGGGGCGGGGCTGGCTGCCGCGCAAGCGCTGCGTGCCGACGGGCGCATCGACAAAGCGGAAGCCGTCATGCTGATGCTGACTGCACGCGGCGAACGCGATCCGGGACAAGCATGATTTCCAAACAACCTGCGGGGCCACTCATGAGCTTGCGTTCTCCATTTATTGCCATCACTTTTTGCCTCTCCTCGCACGTGCCGTCGGCCCTGGCCGCCTATCCTGAAAAGCCGATTCGATTGATCGTGCCCTGGGCTGCCGGTGGCAGTACCGATGCACTGGCCCGTGCGTTGGCACAACGCATGAGCGAAACGATGGGCCAGCCTGTCGTTGTCGACAATCGCGCGGGCGCTTCCGGCCGCATCGGCGCCGACATGTTGGCAAAGTCGGCCCCTGACGGCTACACGCTGGGTGTCATTGAACTGGCGCATACCGTTGCACCGTCCGTGTTCCGCCAGATTTCATACGATGTGTTGCGCGACTTTGCGCCCGTTTCATTGCTTGGCGAGGCACCCCTTGTCTTGTTCGTGGATAGCACGCACTATCGAGCAGGCGACATCCAACGGTTCCTTGCGGACTCACGCAAGGCAGGAATGCCCCTGCAGCT
This sequence comes from Cupriavidus sp. IK-TO18, assembly GCF_015549295.1. NCBI lineage: Bacteria > Pseudomonadati > Pseudomonadota > Betaproteobacteria > Burkholderiales > Burkholderiaceae > Cupriavidus > Cupriavidus sp. IK-TO18. The sequence continues at coordinate 47,174 of NZ_JADGMP010000025.1, read as the reverse complement.
TGCCACAAGCGGGAACGGCACAATTAGCCATCTGGCCGCCAAGATGCTGGAAACCCAGACTGGGATCCCGGTCGATGCCGTGCCATATCGGGGCTCGGCGCCGGCGCTGACCGATGTGTCTGCGCAACTGGTCAAAGGCCATTTCGCAACCCTGGCAAGCGGCAGCAGCCTCCTTGGTGGCAGTAAGATCTCGGCGCTGATGGTGACTGGTCCGGCGCGTGTGTCTTCGCTTCCTGGCGTTCCCACTGCGGCAGAAGCCAAGCTTCCGGGATTGCAGGTCAGCCAATGGTGGGCCCTGGTGGCACCCGCGCGAACACCCTCGACCGTCGTGAGCAAGCTGGCGGGCGAAGTCCGCTCGGCATTGGCGAGTCCGCAGGCCAAAGCACGGCTCGACAGCCAGGGTATCGATCTCAAAGCATCGTCACCTGCTCAACTCGGAGATCGGCTTCGCGAAGAGGTGGATCGTTGGGCGAGCCTGGTGAAACAAGCTGGCATTCAACCCGAATAAGCGGCGTCGGCTGCTTCGTCGCACCCGCCCCCCGCCCCAAGTGATGGACCGCGTCCCGGGGGTAGCTGGCCGCAACCTACCGGGTTCCGTGCCCGGCCAGCACTAGAACGGGAAGCGCGCACAGCGGCCGTGGTGCCTGGGCTGGGCAGGCCACGATGGTGGAGGGCGCCCTTGAAATCCCCCGCGAATGCCTGGCGACTCACCGGTATGCCTGCGGGGCGCCAGCGGCGGAACAGCCGACGTCGTGCATTGAGAGTGGCGTGCTTCACCGTCGGTTGCCGGCCGCGTTGCCCGGCATGCCTGTTGCGAACATCGGACCGGGATGTTCCCGAGCGCTTTGAGCACTGATGGGATTAAGTCCTTATAAATGCAATTAACTGCCCACTAGCGAGTTCTCCAGACTTTGTGTTGCGTCAGGCGAGCTGCGGACCGCCTGACTCTCGGAGTCACATACAACGCGTGGCAACAATCTCAACAAGGCAGTCGACGAGCTGCCGCGACGATCAGCGTCGAAGCCGGCGCGCCGTGTTTGCGCGTCCTGGACGCGACGTCAGGCAGCGTTAGTGCTTGGATGTTTCAGGTGGTCTGTCACGCAAAAGGCTGGTGGGTTCGCCGAGGGCGAAGCCGAAAGCGCGTAGCGGCAGGGCGGCGCACCCATTTTTTGGTCAGTCCTCGCCTGGCTCAACCGGGCGACGGCCATTGCTGCGCGGCATGGAGTACCCGCAGGATCCGGATGGAGGTGGCATCCACGGCGTACACGACCAGGTAGTTGGCCGCCACGACCATCTCGCGCGTGCCCGCGACGCGGCCGGCTCGGTAGAGCTCGGGGTGTTCCGGCAGCCGTGCCGCTTTCGCTTCGAGGCGTCCTTCAGGCTCTGGGCCGCATCCGGATTATCATCCGAGATGTAGTCAACGATGGCGAGAAGATCGGCCCTGGCCCACCGCGTCCATTCAACCGCGCGCACGGCGTTTCCGGTCGATCAGCGCCTGAACGTCGTCCATGACCTGGTCATGCGGGAGCGGCGGGGCCGGGTCGGTCAGCGCTTGCTGGACCTTGGCGCGGAACCAAGCATCATAGGTCTCGGGATCCGTCGTCAGACCGGGCGGCAGCCCGCCCTCCTTGGCGATCCGTGTCAACAGGATGCGAACTGCGTCGGACACGGTTAGCCCGACGCTGGCAAGGTTTTGCGTGGCCCGGGCTTTAAGGTCGTCGTCCACCCGGATGTGCAACATTGAAGTATGCGCCATGGAAATCTCCTATGCTTGGACCTGCATTATGCATCTCAATTGAGATACAACCAAGGGGTGAGCGCGGGACCGTGGTATCCGCATGCGCCACGCCACGTTCAGGCGCGATCACGGTGCCAAGGCGGGGCACTCGAGCTGGGCTGGAGGGGCTGCGGTCGCGCATCTGGCCGCCTCGCCGCGGCCTCCTTGGTCTAGCCCATGGGGCCAACGGGCCCAGCCGACGTCCAGCCAAAATGTGCCCCATTATCAACATAACGCCAGAAGAGCGATTTTTTGCCGGCTGCCGGAAGGTTACGTTAATGGGCGGGGCGGACGTTTGTTGGCGCCGCCAGCCCCTCAGCCGGTCGTCGACGCACCGGGCTCGAAAGAAACGGCAGCATCGAAATGCGCTGGCGAGAACATCTGACGCTCTAGGGCGCAGGCGAGCGGCAGGAAATAAATTATCTGGATGTGGACGCAATTGTTGCCGCATCGCAGGCATTAGGGTTGTCCGGCGCCTTGCTCGCTTGGGGGCACAATCTTGGCCCCGACATCCCTTAGCAGCCGCTGGAAATCGGGCGACGCCAAGATAATCTTGCCCGCGGCTGCCCGAAGCCGGTCGACGGCCTCGGCTGACAGGGAGAACGAGGTGGGCAGTTGGTTCAGGTAGTCCAGCTCCGCCTTGTCTGTCAACTGCGCGAACGATACATCGATAGCGTAGATGGTCGTGTCCGGCGTGCGCAACGTCTTGGATATGGCAGCATCCTTGTTCGCCGCAAAGGCGGAGGACTGACGGACCTGGCGCATGGCATGCCACCGCGCCTGGCTGTCCTTCAACAACTCGGTGGCCTCGTAGGAATAGTGGTCAATCGGAACGCCCGTCGCTTTGACCAGTATTTCCAGCGTACCGGGCGGAGACTCGGATTTGTCCCATGCTGTCCTGGGCGTGGAGAGCGAGTTGACGACAAAAACAACGATCCTGCGTGTACGGTCGAGCGGGCTAGGCTGGCCGACCAGATGCAGCGCTTCGATCAACTCAAGGGAGTCCAGCACGCTGCGCATGCCCAGATTGTCGGAGACACCGCCATCCACGAGATGAATGTAGGGCCGCTCGATACTGTTTTCCAGTTCCGCCTCCTCTTTCAGGTGGCGGGTCGCACGCGCAGCCGGCCGCGGTGCATCGTTCGTATTGATAAACGGCCTGACCCATTCGGGTGCAGCGTAGCCACAGTTGCCCCCGTAGTTGTTAAGCGTCACGGGCGTCAGTACTACGGGGACTGCCGACGAGGCGGCCGCGGCGCGCGCGAGCCGTACTGCATTCAGGTCCGAGCACAGTACGTCGAAGGTGCTCTGGGTGAAGGCCAGGCGGGCGCCTGTGGAAATGTCGGTGGCAGAGGCAATGATGAACGGGCCGTTCGCGCGATCCAGGTCGCCAAAGGTCGCACCGTTGAACAGTATCTCGTCGTACAGATCGGCCGCAAGCTCAGAGCGGCCCCAGCCTCCCGACCACAAGGATGGCCAGTAGGCAGGGTTGAGTGTGCGCCAAGTAATCTCTCCCTGAACGTCGCGCTTGAGGAATCGCTGTTCGTAATCGTCGAAGAGCTTTTCGCCATAGAGCCCATAGGCAAGAGCGGTAAAGCTGCCGCCAGACACGCCGGTAATGACGCCGACATGGTCAAGCAGGCGCGATCGGTTGCCCCTTGGTCCAACGACATCCGTGTTCCGCAGGAATTCGAGCACGCCATAGGAGAAAGCAGCGGCGCGAGTGCCGCCACCTGAAAAGGCCAGGACCACCAGGTTTTCGCTAGTGGCCGAATACTGCGGGCGCGTGGTGAATCGATAGCCGGTATTGGGGTCGGCATGGGCCAGCGGCGGGTTGACTGGCCGGCTCGCGCAGCCGCAGATGAGGAGCGATGCCGCCAGTACCGCCAATGCCGGCTTCGAAAGACGTCTCATGGATTCTCCGGGACGGTCGTGCAGGTCTCTCTCTCTCTCTCTCTCTCTCTCTCTCTCTCTCTCTCTCTCTCTCTCTCTCTCTCTCTCTCTCTTTGCGATGCGCAAACTTGGCTTTCAGGAAACGGGCCACTACCAGCCATTCAGCATAGTCGGAAATCCGGCACGGCTCGATCGCGGCGAGCAGCAGACCGTATTTTTCCGGTCCACTGGGCTGTTGCGATACCACATGAGCGCACGCTGCCTGCGGGGATTTCTGTGACGAAGGGAGCGAGAAACCCAGTGAGCCGGAACTTGCAGGATTACGCCCGCAAACGCTCGCCCACACATCCGGGGAGACGTGGTGCATGGAAGCGTAGCAGGAAGCTAGCACTGCAGTTGAAAGCGCAGTGAGCCGCGGTAGCCCATCCCACTAACAAATCAACGCGTCAACGTCATGCGCCGGTCATCGTCTCTGCCGAGACTTCCCACCCGGCGTCGATACCACCTGGCAGCATCTGCCCACGGTCTTCACCAACCTCGACGTCTATCAGGCGATTCAGCTTATTGTTCATTGCGACGACAAGCTCGAGGTGTCTGCGTTCCGCAGCCAGATTATGCATTTCGAACGGGTCAGTCTGCAGGTCATAAAGCTCCACATCATTGATCCGATAGAGTTCTTCCGGTGTCGTGGGTCGGTTATGCTGCTTGGGCGAGAAGTAGCGAGCGAAACTATACCGTCCATCATGGATGGAACGCACGGCGCCTCGCTTCATCAAATCGGGTCGGATGCCGGCACTCTTTAGCTGGTCCGGTTTTCCGCCTTTCTGGATGTGGTCCACGGCTTTGAAGAGAAAGTCGCCATCGATGTAGGCGAGCATGTTGTAGCAGAACAGCGCACCGTCGCGAACGGTATTCGGATCGGCTTTCTCAGGGGCGCCAAGCACTCCCGAAAAATCCTTCCCGGCCAGCCCCTTGACGATGGAAGCGCGTCTATCGGGGGCAACGCCGGTCATTGCGACCAGCGTCGGCGCAATATCCAGGTGTGACGTTACGGCGCGACATTGCTTGCCACCGGGGTAAGCCGGGTGCGCAATGATCAAGGGAACATTGTTCTGTTCCCGATATGAGACGGCTCCCTTGGCGTGGAGCTGATGGGCGCCGTCCATATCGCCGTGGTCGGACGTCAGAATTACGATAGTCTTGTCGGTAAGGCCTCCCGCATCAAGTTCGGCCAGAATGGCTGCAATATTGCGGTCAACATCGCGCATGCAATTCAGGTAATAGTTATGCCGCCGGCGCCAGCGTGCGTCCTCGTTGGGAATCGCCCCGACCAAGGCATCGTGCGAGCGCAGGAAATCGCGGTGGGCTGGGGGCCGCCCCGGTGCGTCGAGGGCCTGCACCCGGCTTTCCGGGAGCGAGAAGCCCCACTGCCTGGCGTACAGCGGGTCGGCCGGGTCGCGGGCTACGTGCGCGAGACCGCGCATTGCCTGAACCTGGGTGCCGGGAGCGTCGGTATCGTAGAACATCACGTCATGAGGGTTGACGAGATTGACAGCGAGGAACCACGGCTTTCCCTGTGCCGCCAGCTCGCGCCCCTTTCCGCGCAACCAGCTCACGCCCATTGCAGATATTACGCCGTCATGCAGGTAACCGCCGCTGGTGTGGGCGATGATGTCGCCAATACCGATGTAATCGGAGAAGCCATAGGCCTCCATTTCGGCCGTAAAGATCCTGGTCGGCGTACCAAGCTTGTTGACTGTCTCGAATTCCTTGGTGAGATGCCACTTGCCTTTGTAAGCGGTGTAGTAGCCTGCATCGCGTAGCATGTCGCCGAGCGTCCGCATCTCGGTCGACATGCTACTTATCCAGGGGAAGTTGGTGTTGTCGAACATTCGCGTATGCTGGATGTGCTGCCCCGAGTAAATTACGGAACGGGATGGCGTACAGACGCAAGAGTTAATCCGATGGTTGACGAACGTCGTACCTTGCTTCATGAGGCGTTCGTGCGCAGGCAAGCTATAGCCCGCTGGCAATTCTCCCGGCCGGAAATGGCGCTCCTGATCGACAAGGATGAACAGGATATTAAACGGGCCAGGTGTGCGACCATCCTTGTGTTGCGCCGAGTTGCTGGCGTCACGCGCTGCCGCCCACGTGTTGTCGCTCGAGCCGACGCTCAACGCCACGGCTCCCATTCCCGCTGTGCGCAAAAACTCCCGGCGGGTCAGCGCGAAACCCAGTTCCTTGTCACTTGCCATCTCCGCCTCCCTCATCTGTAGCGCGAGTCGCAAGGTGGACTTTCAAGTCACGGCATGCTGTCGGGCAGGTAGGACAAGAGCAGCCTAGCAATATCGCCCTTTGCCAACAAGCCGACTCCCGGCAGCTGCTGCAAGTGGAATGTGGGCTACCACACACAGGATCGGAAGACGTTTTTTGTAGCGTACGACCGGCCGGCTAGTATGGACTCTGCGGGACCAAGAGAATGAAGTGTATTCCTCGCTCCTTCTGGACCGGAAAGTGGCCGCCTTCGCGGCAATTTCATTCTCGTGCGGATCCGAGCCAGAGTACATGGTGTCGATGATCGCGTTCGCCACCATGCTACCGCTGGGATTCCTGAAGGGGGTCATCGTGGCGGTCCTGATGTCGATGCTGCTGCTGATCCGCCGCGTCGCCCATCCGCGCATGGCCAGTTGGGCTGCATTCGGGGTCCGGGCATCTTCACCGACATGGAGCGTCACCCCGCGAACCAGCCCCTTTCCGGTAGAGCTCGTGCGCCAAGTCATGCGGTCGCGCGTCCGGAGCGGTGCCGGCCCGGTTCGGCTGGTGAATTGCGATCTCTCCCTCAGTCCCGTCGTCGACTTGGCGGACGCGCTCATGCTTCTGGCCCGGCACAAGGAACAGCAGGCGGCCGGTGCCGTGCTGCGACTTGTCGGTGCACATGCCCCCACGCGCGACATGCTCCGCACCGAAGGAATGGAGAAGCAGTTGGATCGTCTCGAGCGCCACCTGACGGGGCGGACGCGGTCGATGTTTCCGGGCCGGCATGGGTGCGGTCACCGGACGCCATTGCGCCGGCTGCGGAAGCAGGGCAAATGTGCAGGGCGACAGCAAAAATCGATCAAACGATGCAGCAGATGCAGCGGATGCAGGGAAAGGACCAGCCATGAACAAGGCAGACAAACATAGTCGAGGAACGGAGAGCGAAGGGTATGCCGCAGGATCCTACCTGACCGCCGACGAACGGGCGGCAAAGGGGAGGCTGCTGCGCGACGCAGTGCCACGTACCTCACAAGCCGGATGGACCCCGGCGCCCGACCGCCGAGATCCGGTGACGCTGCTGAAAGAGTCGAATTCAGGTCGGATCATGCAACTAGTACCCATCCGATTCGGCCGCATGTCTGCCTCGCCCTTCGCCTTCTACCGGGGTGCGGCGGCGATCATGGCGGCGGATCTGGCCACCACACCCAACAGCGGAATCCGGGTACAGGCCTGCGGGGACGCGCACCTGATGAACTTCGGCGGCTTCGCCACGCCGGAGCGCAACGTGATCTTCGACATCAACGATCTGGACGAGACGCTGCCGGCACCCTTCGAGTGGGACCTGAAGCGGCTGGCGGCGAGCATCGTCATCGCGGCGGACCATCTGGCGCTGCCAAAGAGTGACGCGGCCCGCGTGGTGACCGACGTCGTGCGCGAGTACCGCGAGCGGATACACAACTACGGCTGGATGCGCGCGCTGGACGTCTGGTACGACCGCATCGACCTGCAGAAGTACGAAGACCGCTCAGGCGACCCCGACGTCGTCGCGGCGGCGCGCAAACGACTGGCCCAGCGCATTGAGATAGAACGGCGCAAGTCCGTGCCCGATCACCTGTATCCCAAGCTCGTCTCGGAAGAGGGCGAGAGGCTTAGGATCAAAGACGAGCCGCCGCTGATCTTCCATCCGTCAGTAGAACTCGCCCCGGGGCTGACGTCGGGCTACGATGAAGCCATCGCATCATACCGAGAGAGCCTGGCAGACCATACACGGGTATTGTTCGACCGCTTTCACTTCTTCGACCTGGCCATCAAGGTGGTCGGCGTCGGCAGCGTCGGCACGATGTGCGGCGTGGGCCTGTTCATGGCCGCAGACAACGATCCGCTGTTCCTGCAGGTGAAGGAGGCGCGGGCGTCGGTGCTGGAGCCGTATGCCGGCAAGAGCGTGTATCCAAATCACGGGCAGCGCGTGATCGTCGGTCAGCGGCTAATGCAGTCCGCGAGCGACGTTTTTCTGGGGTGGACCCGCGGCAAGAACGGCCGTGACTTCTACATCCGCCAGTTGCGTGACATGAAGATGTCCGCCGTCATTGAGGACTGGGATGCCGGCATGCTGAGGCAGTATGGTCGAATGTGCGCCCACGCGCTGGCCCGCGCGCACGCACGGTCCGGCGATGCCGCGATGATTGCTGGGTACATGGGATCAGGCCAGACCTTTGACGACGCGATCTGCGAGTTCGCCACCGAATACAGCTCGCAGAACCGAAGCGACTTCCGCGCCTTCATCGCCGCAATCCGTGAGGGGCGCATCGAGACGAAGGTCGAGGAGGAATAGGCCCGTTGATACCAAAGGGCTCACCGAACGCCTTTCGATATTGTTCCGCGAACCTCGACAAGTGCCTAAATCAACACTTCATGGCAATTTCTGAGACCGAACTGGTTTGCATTGGGGTAATCAAGTCGCGCAGCGCACCATTCAGCCGGACATTCAAGAACCACCGGCTGGGGGTCATTCACACGCTTCGCCGGAAGATCAGTTCGAGGCCGCGCAGGCTGTAGCCACTGCGTTGGGCGATCTGCGCGATCGCGACGTTTGGGTCCTCGCCAGTCATGACGAGTCGTTCGCAGGCAAGAATCAGGTGGTAATGCCGTTCCGCCGCAGTCGTCTTTCCCGGACGAATGCCGACGTTAAATAATGAATCCACATAGCCTGCCAGCAGGGCTCCCGACATGGCGTCGGCGAGATTCGGTCCGATTCCCCCAAATGGCTCCAGCGATCTCGCCAGCGCCATAGCATCGTCTGCAAGGCGCGTCAGCAGAAAGCGCCCGCCCTGCGCAAGGCGCACCGAAGCAGATTCCCTTATTGGCAATACCGGACATTGCCGACCACGAGTCGCTGGTGCCCCATGGTTGCGCGTTGGGCGGACAGCAACCGGTGTTCGAAACGTCCACCGTAGATGACGTCGAACGCCTGCGACGGCTCGAAGCCGGAGTAGGTGTGCCTCAGGTAGGTGAGCGGCAGTTGCACGCCGGACACTCCTGGGGTTTTCGCTTTTCGGATAGCGCACACACGATGTGGTGGCTATTTTGGCTGCAAGGACGGCGACCTCGGGGTACGACGGATGACTGGGAACTACCGCGAAGCCAAAGCAGGGATTCGAGCGCCGGAAGCTCAGCGCGGGCCATTGCGCCGCGAGGAGTTGCGCGGCTTGCTTCTACAGATGCGGCGCACCATTCGGGCATACGGCATCACGCCGGACCAGCTTTTCGGCCCCGATCTGTCGGATCTGGTGCGTTTCCGTGACCCCGAAACCGGCAAGACCTGGAACGGGCTGGGGCGTCCGCCGAACTGGATCCGGGGTAAGGATCGCGACCGATATCGGGTCGGCTGACTTCATGGAAGCCGGCCCACTGGCCCTGTTCAAGGCCGATGGCCAATTGCGCACTTTTCTTAACTCGCAGCTCCAAAAGATTCACTTCCCCATGCCACCGGGACTGCCCGAGACTCACGCGGAGTGAGAGTCGGCCGTCGTATCCGCTGGCCTGTGCCCAGACAAGAAAGCAAAAACCTCAGCAAGGAGTAGCAGTCATGAAGCCCTCCCTTCAGACCTTCACGCGATTCGCCGCCGCGGTGGCCGTACTCTTCTGGTCCAGTGCGTCGTCGGCTCAGACTTCGCGCTACGACGCGCTGATCAATGCCCCCTTCGAGAAGGACTATCCGACACCGGCCGCAGCCAGCCTCCTGCGCGATGAATTGATCTTTCAGCGCGCCGCGCAAGCTTATCTGTGGGCCCTCCCTGCCATGAACCTCTGGGCGATGAAGGAAGGCTCGGAGAAAGTCTTCGGTGCGGGCTACAACGTGCTGCCCACGTGGAAGGAGCGCATCCGGGCGTCGACGCTGGTGACGACACCCAACTCCGACGTCGTCTATGCGATGGGCTATCTGGACCTGAAGAAGGACGGCCCGCTCGTCGTGGAAGCCCCGGCCGGCGTCCAGGGTATCCTCGATGACTTCTTCCAGCGTCCGCTTGTCGGCCCGACCGTGGACGGGCACACGTGGACGGGGGATGTCGGCCTTGCCGGCCCGGACAAGGGCAAGGGTGGCATCTACGTGCTGCTGCCGCCGGACTACAAGGGTGAGCCGCCGAAGGGCAGCGTACCGAAGGGCGCTTTTGTCTATCGTTCGCGTACCTACAACGTATTCCTGTTCTGGCGCACGTTCTTCACAGACCCCAAGGACTTGGCGAAGCCGAACGCGCAGATTGCGGCCACGCGGATTTATCCGCTCGGACAGAAGGCGAGCGCCAGGCCGATGCAGTTTCCGGATGGCAATGCCAAGCCAGCCGACCTGCTGTTCCCGCGCGACGGCGCCTATTTCGACATGCTGTCGCGGTTCATCGACAGTGAATATGTCGATCCGTCCGATCTGGACATGCGAGGTTTCCTCCATACGATCGGCATCGAGAAGGGCAAGCCGTTCTCGCCGACGCCTGAAATCCGGGCGCTGCTCGATCGCGCCGCGAAGTCTGCGTTCAAGATCAGCAAGGTCGTGATCGACGAGATGCTTCCACACGAGCCAGGCGGGAAGTACTATTCGGACCGCCAATGGGTCAACGTGTTTGCCGGCGAGGACACTTCGTTCCAGTCCGCCCGCACCTACACCAATCTGGAGCAGCGCTCCGCCTACTTCACGAGCGCATATTCGGCCAGTCCGGGCATGGTGAAGAACCTTGTCGATGCGGGCGCGAAGTACCCGGTCACGTTCCGCGACAAGGATGGCAATTTCCTCGATGGCGGGCAGTCGTACAAATTGCACCTGCCACCGAACATCCCGGCGAAGAATTTCTGGTCAGCCACTGTCTATGACGCGACGACCGGTTCCGGTCTCGACAACGGCCAGGACCACCCGTCGCTGAACCAGATGGACAAGCCAGTCCAGAACGCCGATGGCTCCACGGACCTGTATTTCGGCCCGACGGCCCCTGCCGGCAAGGAGAAGAACTGGCTTCGCACATTGCCCGGCAAGGGCTATTTCGTGATCCTTCGCCTCTATTCCCCACAGAAGGCGTTCTTCGATCAGACCTGGAAGCCCGGCGACATTGAAAAGCCCAAATGAAGTTCGCAATTCAACTGGTGTTGAATTCATCAAACCGGCAATCGCAACTGCGAGGCAAGGAATGGCTAACGAAGGCGATGTGAACATGACTCGAAGGCTCCTGACAGTGCTGGGCGGTGCCGTGCCCCTGGCTGCTGGTGCTTCGCTGACAGCGATGCCGGGAGCGGTGTCAGCCGCCGAGCCGAAGGACAATTCCCGGCAGCCTGACGGCACGGCCGCGCGGCCCGCGACGGGAGATACGCTGCCACCATTGGGCCTGCCGATGCATCCGGCCTATGCGCAAGTCATTGCCCGTATGGCCTATGTGTGGGGCTGGCCGATGGTTAATATGCTGAACCGGAACTCGCGCATCACGCAGGCCCCGCACCCTGGTCTGCTGAACGGCGTGCTGCCCGCGGCGCCGCGCGGCCAGGTGGGCATGCTTCACGACTATATCGACCCGGCAGAGACCTTCGTGACCTGCCCGAACCAGGACGTTGTCTATGGTCTGGGCTTCTTCTCTCTCGACGAGGAGCCGGTGGTCGCGCAGGTGCCCGACTTCGGTGACCGGTTCTGGGTCTATGCGCTGTATGACGCCCGAACCAACCAGTTCGGCCATGTCGGCAAGCCGTACAAGACACGCCGCGGCTTCTACTTGCTCGTCGGGCCCAACTGGAAAGGCAACAAGCCTGCGGGTATCACCGAGATCGTTCGCTGCCCCACGGCCCTTGCCAATGCCATCCCTCGGGTATTCATGAACGATACGCCGGAGGACAGGAAGGCGATCCAGCCAGTGATCAACCAGGTTGTCTTCTATCCGTTGAAGCAGTTCGACGGCCGCATGAAGATGATCGACTGGGCCAACGCGCCGGCCATCCAGGGACCGAAGTCGGACAGCGGCAGCGGTGAGACCAAATGGGTGATTCCGGACCAGTTCTTCGACCAGTTCGGACAGGTGCTCGATACCGTGCCGCCGCTGCCCGGCGAGGAAGCACTGTATGGGCAATTTCGCTCGATGATGGACGCGGCGAAACGCGACCCGGAGGTAAAGAAGGCGATTGGTGCGATTGCCGCCGACGCGGAACGTGATGTGATTGGGCCGTTCTTCGAGTGGCGCCGAAACGGCCTTCCCGCCGGCAACGGCTGGAACCGCTCCACCAACAATGCGCAGACCGGACTCGACTACTTCGACCGGACGGGGACGGCCAAGTCGAACATGTTCGACAACCGGCCTAACGAGACGCAGTACTTCTACACCGACTTTGACGCTTCAGGCGGCCAGCTCAGCGGCGCCAGTACTTACGAGATCGTCTTCGCCCCAGGCCAGGAGCCACCCGTCAATGGCTTCTGGTCACTAACGCTATACAACGACAAGCACCTCTTCCATGCGAACGATCTCAAGCGCTACTCGCTCGGGACCAAGAACAAGAACCTCAAGCGCAATGCCGATGGCTCGTTGACGCTCTATGCTGGGGCGAAGTCGCCAGGCAGTGACAAGGAGTCGAACTGGCTGCCGGCACCGGGCGGCGCGTTCTCGCTGTACATCCGCGCCTACTGGGGCAAACAGAGCATTTTGGATGGCTCATGGAAGCCGCCTGCCATCCGCAAAGTTGCGTGAGTGTGAGGGCCAGCGCCGACTGCAGGCGGCTGGAGGAGCAGGGCGGCTGCCTCCAGCCGACAGAATGTGACTCGATTCGCCACGGGCTCTGGAGGAAGTCCAGGACGGTCTGGTTCGTCTTCCGCGAGCCGGCGCGCTAGCGTCCGGTGCGATAGGGCCAAGCGAGCAGCGATGTGCAAGGCTCCTGCTCTATAGACATGCGAAACGTCACTTCAATTGAAGCGCTCGATGGCCGGTATCAAAGTCAGGCGGCCACTCGAATGGCGGTTCGCACGATTGAGGGTAGGACCGCAATTGGCCGACTTCGGCTAGTTGAGGGGAGGGCGCCGATAGGCAACGGACGCGTCCGGCAACACGACGCATATCACCTGCGGGGTTGGATGGTCGCCACCGCGAGGCCCGCTCCGGCGAACGCGCACACCGCGGACACCAGCGCAACGGCGCGCAACGCGTCGGTGATAGCTTCGGCTTCCGCCTGCGCCACAGGTGTGTGAGTCGGCAAATGGGCGTCGCCTGCTGCCGGCCCGGCTCGCGCGCCCGGCTCCAGCAACTGCCCGGCCCGGTGTGCGTCCCTGGGAACGTCCAGTTCATCGAGCTGCGCCGATAGCGCCGCCTGGTGCGACCACACGAACACGATGCCGAGGATCGCAATCGCCAGCAGGCTCGCCACACGCGCAACCGCATTGTTGATGCCGGCTGCAACGCCTGCGTGGTCGCTCGGCACCGAGCCCATCACAATCGTCGTGAGTGGCGCAATGGTGATCGTCGCTGATCAATGGCGATAAGCGGCATGGAATTTCCTCTCCAGTCTCGCTCCCGTGCCGGTCGATGGTGACTAGCATAGTAGCGGGAGCGCAGGGCCGCAGATACGGTTGGTCGGGTGCGTGCGAACGCGATGCGCTACCTATTCCGCGGAAGCGAGTCGAGCGAGCTGCCGGCCGCGGCGCCCCTCCTTTGCGCGATCCGCCTCATTAGTCACGAAGCGCCCAATGGCGGAGCGCTAAAACCTGTAAAGCTCACGCCTGGGCCCCCCATTTCAGGCGATGACCTTCTACGCTGCGGCAGCCTCCTCGCGCATGCGGCGGGCTTCGTCTCGCAGGAACTGCTGGTAATCGTCCAGATCGCCGTCGAAGGGCTCGACGCCGCCCTTGGTGACGAGCCAGAACTCGTCACATACGGCGCGCAGCAGCGCCCGGTCGTGGCTGACCAGCATCACGGTGCCTTCAAACTCGTTGAGCGCCATGCCCAGCGCTTCGCGTGTGGACAGGTCGAGGTGGTTAGTCGGCTCGTCGAGCAGCAGCAGGTTGGGGCGCTGCCACACGATCATGCACAACACGAGCCGCGCCTTTTCGCCACCGCTCATCGTGCCAACCGCCTGATGGACCATGTCGCCACTGAAGTTGAAGGTGCCGAGGAAGGTGCGAAGGGATTGTTCGGTGCCACTCTGGCCGGGGGCGCGCATGTGCGCCGGCGTGTCCCTGGCAAGGCGGATCATGTGTTCCAGCGGCGTGTCTAGCGGGCGCAGCACGTCGAGTTCCTGCTGTGCGAAGTAGCCGATATTCAGGCCCTTGCCTTCGCTGATCTCGCCGGCAATCGGCGCCAGCGCGTGCGCAACCGTCTTCACCAGCGTGGACTTGCCCTGGCCGTTGGCACCGAGAATGCCGATGCGCTGCCCCGCCATCACGGAACGGTTGATGTCCCGCACGATGACCGTGGGCGGCGTGCCCGGCAGTGCGTCGGCCGGCGCCGGGTAGCCGAAGGTCGCGTCCAGCATCGACAACAGCGGATTCGGGACGTTGAGCGGCTCCTTGAACTCGAAGTTGAACTCTGCGTCGGCAAGCACCGGTGCGATCTTCTCCATGCGTTCGAGCGCCTTGACCCGGCTCTGCGCCTGCTTCGCCTTCGAGGCCTTGGCCTTGAAACGGTCGATGAATTTCTGCAGGTGGGCGATCTTGTCCGCCTGCTTGGCCATCGCGGCCTGCTGCAAGACGAGCTGCTCGGCGCGCATGTCTTCGAACTTGCTGTAGTTGCCGCCATAGCGCACCAGCTTGGCGTTGTCGACGTGCACCGTCACCTGCGTCACCGCGTCAAGGAATTCGCGGTCGTGGCTTATCACTACCATGGTTCCCTGGTAGCGCTTGAGCCAGGCTTCCAGCCAGACCAGCGCGTCGAGGTCGAGGTGGTTGGTCGGTTCGTCGAGCAGCAGCAGGTCGGACGGGCACATGAGCGCGCGCGCCAGTTGTAGCCGCATGCGCCAGCCGCCGGAGAAACTGTTGACCGGCTGGTCAAGCTGCGCAGCACTGAAGCCAAGGCCCAGGATCAGCGCCTGGGCACGCGCGGGGGCATCGTGTGCGCCGGCGTCGTGCAGGGCCATGTAGGCGTGCGCCATGCGCATGCCGTCGTCGCTGGCCTCGGCGGCGGCGACTTCGGCCTGCGCGGCCAACAGCACGGTATCACCCTCGACTACAAAGTCGGTCGCGCCCTGCTCGGTCTCCGGCATCTCCTGCGCGACCTGGCCCATCTTCCATGCTGCGGGAATCGAGAACTCGCCGCTGTCTTCGTGCAAAGTGCCGTTGAGAAGGCCGAAAAAGGACGACTTCCCGGCGCCATTGCGGCCGACAAGACCAATCTTTTCGCCGGGGTTGAAGGTGACGGACGCGCGGTCGAGTACGACATTGACGCCGCGACGCAGCGTAACATTACGGACGGAAATCATAGGGAGCCACTTCGGAGAGGATTGGCATGATAGCCGACCGGACGTGCAGGGCTGTCACTTTTCTGGCCGCACGCGTGAAGAGCCCTTGCGGTTTGCGGCGCCCGCCGGCAGCAAAGCAAGGCAGCCCCTGGCGCGCCGGGCGTTTCGGGCGTTCCGGCGGCGGGGCCAGCGACCATGGCGGTGAATGACGGCTCCTGGCCGGCGCGGCCGTCTCTGACCGAGTGCGGATTCAACCGGTCGATGCAACAGCTTGATGGAATCGCTCAGCCGGTGTATCGAAGTTTAGTGTCTTGCGCGGGCGTTCGTTGAGCCGCCTGGCGATGGCGTTCAGCTTGGCTTGCGAATAGACCGAGAGATCGGTGCCTTTCGGGAAGTACTGTCTCAAGAGGCCATTCGTGTTCTCGTTGGAGCCGTGTTGCCACGGATGCTGAGGATCGCAGAAGTAGACCTGAATGTCCGTGGCCACGGTGAAACGCTTGTGACCAGCCATCTCCGTGCCACGATCCCAAGTCAGCGACTTGTACAGTTCCTGCGGTAGCTTGCCGGCGTGCTTGATCAGGGCGTTGACTACAGCCTCGGAGTCCTTGCTGGCAATCTTCACCAGCGTCACGAACCGGGTCTGGCGTTCGACGAGTGTTGCAATCTGGCTGTTGGCGCTCCCGAACAGCAGATCGCCTTCCCAGTGTCCGGGTATCGCGCGATCGTCTGCCGTGGCAGGGCGTTCACTGAACGATACGGCATCTCGGATGTTCGTACGGTCGTCGGTCTTCAGTGTGTGTTGGCGCGATCTACGCATGGCTCGAGAACGCCGTAGGTGTTCCAGCAACTCTCTTTTCAGCGCACCACGGGCCTGGATGTAGAGGCTCCGATAGATTGTCTCGTGCGACACCTGATAATCCTTGTTGACCGCATACACGTGCTTAAGCCAACCCGCAATCTGCTCTGGCGACCACTGCAACCGAAGCTTGCTGGCCACCACCTGGGCAAGTGTCCGATTCCTGACGAGCTTACATGCCTTTGGGCGCCGTGCGCGGTCCCAGGCGAGCTGGTCAGCCTGGTTCGCCAGATTGAATCGCGCGGATCTGCGCTAGCAGGAGTGTGCCTGCGTCACGCTCGGCCTGTGCAACCCAGTTGTAAATGGTCTGAGCCGTGGGTTCGAACTCTTTGGCCAGATCTTCGGGGCGGGGACCCGCATGGACCAAGTCAACCATTTGTTGACGGAAGACAGTGCTGTACGGTGGGCGCGTTTTCGGCATGGTGCACCTCCTGCTTACTCAAGATAAGCACTGTCCGAATAAGCGGGTCACCTCCAGATACGCGGATCACTTGTCCAGTGTCAGCAGCGGCGGCAAATCGGAATTCGCCAGAACCTTTGCCTCGTCGCGCGCAATTCCCAACGCTACAAGCAGCAATTCCGCCGTATCGGCGCCGATCTCTCGCCAGGTCCGATGGCCTTCGAGCACCGGTAGCATGGCGGCGATCACCGTTCCGGCCAGCATGGCCACTGCCGAAGGCAGTTGCTCGCGTGTAATCCGGTAGCGGCCGGCTTCGATGCCCTCGCTGAGATTATGGATAGGGTCGGTCGACCACAGCGTCTGAAGTGAAGCACTACTGAATCCGAAGCGGTTCAGGAAGCGCCCCCAGTGCGGTTCCTCATGGGCGCGTCGAAGGTAATGGCGGATGCCGAGGGCCAGGCGCAAGGCGAGGTCGTCCGTGCCCGCGAGGCTTTGGGTGACCCGGATCGTCATCTCGCGCACCAACTGCGCCGCCACCTGCTCGAACAACCCCTCCGTGTCGCCCAGGTTGTTGTAGACCGTGCCGCGCGCGACGCCGGCCGCGGCGGCCAGATCGCTGATGCTCACCCGGGTCACATCCATCTCTGCAAACAGTTTCATCGCCGCGCTGTGAATGCGCTTCTGGGCCGCGCTGAGGGCGGGTTCGGGTGCCGGGGCGGACTCGGCTCCGCCTTGAACAAATTCGTTCATAAAAGGACATCTCCAATAATTCCTGGACGATTATACGCTTGACAACTGTACTTACGACTGAACTATACTGAACACATATGTTCAATATAGAACGTATATGGTGTGTTGCACTATATCCACTCAGCCACCCCAGGAGACATCACATGAGCGTCATCCAAGCCCTCGATCGGAACACCGAAACCCGCGTCCTGCAGGTCGGAAACCGGCAGATCCATTTTGCCGACACGGGTGAAGGCTCGCCGGTGCTGATGCTCCACGGCGGCGGTCCGGGTGCTTCGGGCGTCTCCAACTACGCGCGGAACATTACGGCGCTGGCCGCGCATTTCCGCGTGCTGGTGCCCGACATGCCTGGCTATGGAAAGTCGAGCAAAGGCCTCAACCCGAACGACATCTGGGGCGACCTGGCCGACACTATGCTTGGCCTGCTTGATGCGCTGGGCATCGCCCGCGCGCACGTGGTCGGCAATTCCGCCGGCGGCGGTTGCGCGCTGCGGATGGCGCTTGATCAGCCCGAGCGGATCGGTCGCCTGGTTCTGATGGGCCCGGGCGGCGTAGACGTTTCCAAGGCGCCGCCCACCGACGGCCTGAAGCGCCTCCTCACTTACTACACAGGCGACGGACCCACTTTCGAAAAACTGAGCCGCTTCATCACCGAAGACCTGGTGTACGACGGCAGCCAAGTCCCCAAATCAGTACTGCGCGAACGTTACGAGGCCAGCATCGCCCCGGAGGTGATCGCCAATCCGCCGCTGCGTGCACCTGGGGATCCAGCGGCGCTGGCAAAGCTGGACCTGACGCTCGACCCGCGCCTGCCAGCCCTGGCCAACCCGACCCTGGTGCTCTGGGGCGTGGAGGATCGCGTCAATCCGGTAAGCGGCGGCGCGACACTGCAGAAACTCATGCCCCATTGCGATCTGTACCTCTTCAGCCGCACCGGCCACTGGGTGCAGTGGGAACGGGCCGACGAATTCAATGCGGCGGTAAGCGCCTTCTTGAAGGCGGAAGAGCCTGCCGTCAATGCGGCTATCGTCGGAGCCGCAGCATGAAGTCGAGCTCGACTCCAATCGCGACCAGCTTGTACGGCCGCATCCGCCTGGGATACGTGCTGATCGAGTCGTCCCGGCTGGATGAGTGGCAGCGATTCGCCGGGGAAGGCCTCGGCCTGCACGTCGACGCGCCTCAGGCCGGCGTGCTAGCCATGCGTATCGATGAACACCAGCGCCGGCTTATCGTTTGTCGCGGACCTGCCGAAGATGTGGTGGCTGTTGGCTGGCAACTTGAAGACGAAGCGGTGCTCGAACTCGTGTTGAGCCGCTTGCGCACTGACGGCGTGATCGTGCGGGAGCAATCCGGCGAAGCGGCGGGCCTGCGCGGCGTCAAGCGCTACTGGTCCTTCGAGGGTCCGAAACGCATGGCCTTCGAGCTCTTCGTCCGGCCGATCCTCGGCACTGCACCGCTTCAGATGAAAGCCGGCGGCTTCATCACCGGAGCGGCCGGCATGGGGCACCTCGCAATCTCGACGCGCGAGCCCGAGGCCCTGCTCGCCTTTCTCCAGCGCATTTTCGACGCGCGGATCTCCGACTTCATCGAGGAGCGCGTCAACGGCGTGGTGATGGACATCACCTTCCTGCGCCTCAATGAGCGCCACCACAGCGTCGCCCTTGCCGCGACCCGCGGCAGGCGCATGGATCCTCTGCGCAATCGCATTCACCACCTCAATCTGCAGGTCGCCAGCTTCGACGACGTGGTGGGGGCCTACCGCCGGCTGCGTGAGATGGGCTTTGCCATGGCCAACGGCATCGGCCAGCACCCGAACGACCGCGAACTCTCCTTCTACGTTACGACCCCTTCCGGCTTCGCGGTCGAGTTGGGTTGGGACCCGATCGTCGTCACCGAGGAGGCCGAAGCCGGCTGGCAGACCTGTACCTACCAGGGCATCAGCCTATGGGGGCATTTCCCCGAAAGCCTGACGTTCGGCATGAAGCTGGGCCAGATGGCGCGGGCGCTCGGCTCGCTCACCCGCAAGGAATACACACCAGGGGTTGCATCATGAAGATGGATACCGCAAACCGTTCGTTCGACGACGCGCCGAGCGCGCGCCTGGGCACGCTGGCCGGCGATCGGCAGGGCAGTCGCTCCGACTCGGGAGCCGACAGGCTTCGCGCCGAATCGTGCGAGCCCCACGGCCGTCGCGCTGGGGAATATCACTACGACGTCGTTATCGTCGGCCTTGGGCCGACCGGGCTCACGCTCGCCCACGTGCTCGGCCAGCGCGGCCACAGTGTGCTGGTGCTGGAGCGCGAGCCGCAGTTCTACGGTAATGCGCGCGCGGTCTACACCGATGGTGAATGCATGCGCATCTTCCAGTCCTTCGGTCTGGCGGAGGCGCTCACGGCAGACATGCTGCAGTCCCCGACCGTGCAGTTCGCCATGCCAGACGGCGATGTATTCCTGCAGATGAGTAACCCGAACCGACCTTACGCCTGGGACGCGTCCTACTTCCTATATCAGCCGCGGCTCGAAACCGCGCTTGGCGACGCGTTGGCGCGGTATCCCAACGTCACGGTGCAGCGAAGCCGGGAGCTGACCCGCTTCGAGCAGGACAATGAGAGCGTCACCGTCTTTTACACCACCACGGAGGGCGGCAACTACGGCAAGCCGGCGGTGGCGGAAGTCAAGCTGAAACCCTCGGCGCAGGAATCTGCAGTGCGCGCGCGCTACCTGATCGGCTGCGACGGCGGTCGCAGCCTCGTGCGCACGCAGCTGGGCATCCCCATGCAGGGCAAGAGCTTTCCCGACCCCTGGGTAGTGGTCGACATCAAGGAGAAAGTACGCGGCGACGGCCTGCACCATCTGCCTTATTTCAGCTTCATCTGCGACCCCGCCTGCCCGACAGTGAACTGCGTGCAACCCGATGGGCACCACCGCTTCGAGTTCATGCTGATGCCGGGCCAGAAGCGCGAATACCTCGAAGACATCCATACCGTGCGCAAACTGCTGGCGCGCCATATCGAGGTCGATAAGTTCGAGATCCTGCGCCACCTCGTCTACACCTTCAACGCCCTGATGGCCGAGCGCTGGCGCGAGCGCCGCGTCTTTCTGGCGGGCGATGCGGCGCACATGACGCCTCAGTTCGTCGGCCAGGGCATGAACGCCGGTGTCCGCGACGCCTACAACCTGGGTTGGAAGCTCGATGCCGTGCTGCGTGGCCGCGCTGGCGATCGCCTGCTCGACAGCTACGAGACCGAACGCCGCCCGCATGCCGCGGCAATGACGCGCGAGGCGGTGCGCGTGAAGAGCATCGTGTCGATGACCAGCCCCCTTGGCGCGCGGCTGCGCAACATCGCGTTCAGGCTCGCGTTGAGGCTGCCCGTGGTGGGCAAGTTCATGCGCGAGGGGAACTTCATTCCCTCGGCCACCTACCGTCGAGGGACTTACCACGGGCTCGCGCGGCGCGCGCTGAGCGGGCCGGAAGGACGGCTGATGCCGCAGCCGAAGGTAATCGGTCCCGACGGCAGGGCGCACCGCCTCGACGACTTGATCGGCGCCGAGTATGCGCTGATCGGCGCCGGCGTGGATCCCCGCGCTCAACTTAGCGCGGAGGCACTCGCGGCCTGGCAGACGCTTGGCGCCCGCTTCGTCGTGGTCTACCCGTGGGGTCTACGGCCGCAGGACCCGCGTCAGCGTACGCGACCCGAGGGGCTCATCGAGGTCGAAGACTTCGAATCCACCTGGTTCGCCTGGCTGAAGGCCCAAGGCCACAAGCGCGGCAGCGTCGCGATCCTCCGGCCGGACAAATTCGTGTTTGCGCTAGAACGCGGCGATGGGCTGGCCCGCGCCACGCGGGTCGCGAGCGAACAGCTGCAGCGGGACCGAATGGTCGCCGGCGCGTCGCCTCGTCCCGTGAGCGTCGTCACCCGAGAGGCTGCGTGATGGATAACGCCGCCGACCGCGCAGCGGCCGCGCTGCGTGAAGCGCGCCGAAGCGGTACGCCGATCCCACCGATTTCAGCGGGCTTCGCCATCGCCAGTCTGGAGGCCGCCTATGGGGTGGCCGAAATCAACACGCGGATTCGCGTGGCCGAAGGGGGGCGCATCGTCGGCAGGAAGATCGGCCTCACCTCGCGTGCGGTGCAACTGCAACTGGGCGTTGACCAACCCGACTTCGGCGTGCTGTTCCAAGACATGGAATTCCAGCATGCCCAGGAAGTGCCGATGCGTCGGTTGATGCAGCCCAAGGCCGAAGCCGAGATCGCCTTCGTCGTCGGCCGTGAGCTCGACGCCGGTGTGCCGAGTTGGGCGGAGTTCCTGCGCTGCATCGCCTATGCGCTGCCCGCCATCGAGACCGTCGACAGCGCAATCGCCGACTGGAAGATCACGCTCGCCGATACCGTGGCGGACAACGCGTCCTGCGGCCTCTACGTACTCGGTGACCAGCCCGTGGCGCTAGGAGCGCTCAACCTGGGCGAGTTGGGCATGCAGATGACGTGCAACGGCGAACTGGCCTCGGTTGGCGGCGGCGCCGCCTGTCTGGGGCACCCGCTGCGCGCCGCGTTCTGGCTGGCGCGCACGATGGCTGCGCGCGGCGCGGGCCTTCAGGCAGGCGAGGTGATTCTCTCGGGCGCTCTCGGCCCGATGGTGCGGGTCGTCGCCGGCGACCATATCCACGCACAGATCGGCGCACTGGGCAGCGTCGCCTGCCGCATAGTTTAGGAGATAAGGGAATGACCCGAAGATTGAAAGCCGCCATCGTCGGCAGCGGCAATATCGGCACGGACTTGATGCTCAAGATTCTGCGCCACGGCAAGGATATCGAGATCGGCGCGATGGTCGGCATCGACCCAGCCTCCGACGGATTGGCGCGCGCCGCCCGTATCGGGGTGGCGACTACTCACGAGGGCGTGGCGGGCTTGGCCCGCCTGCCGGTCTTCACCGACATCGACATCGTCTTCGATGCAACCTCGGCCGGCGCCCATGTGAAGAACGACGCCTTCCTGCGCAGCCTCAAGCCCGGCATCCGCCTCATCGATCTGACCCCGGCGGCGATCGGCCCCTACTGCATCCCGGTCGTCAATGGCGCGGCGCATATCGATGCGCCCAACGTCAACATGGTCACCTGCGGCGGTCAGGCGACGATCCCGATGGTCGCGGCGGTCTCGCGCGTGGCCAGGGTCCACTACGGCGAGATCGTCGCCAGCATCTCTAGCAGGAGCGCCGGCCCCGGCACCCGCGCCAACATCGACGAGTTCACCGAGACGACTTCCAAGGCGATCGAGGTCGTCGGCGGCGCGAAGAAGGGCAAGGCCATCATCGTCCTGAACCCGGCCGAGCCGCCCCTGATCATGCGCGACACGGTCTATTGCCTGAGCGAGTCCGCCGACAAAGACGCCATCGCGCGCTCCGTCGAGGAAATGGCCGCGGCCGTGCAGCAGTATGTGCCAGGCTATCGCCTCAAGCAGAAGGTGCAGTTCGACCGCATCCCCGCCGCCGCGCCGCTGCTGGTGCCGGGCGTGGGCCGCGTGAGCGGGCTCAAGACCACCGTCTTCCTGGAAGTGGAGGGCGCCGCCCACTACCTGCCCGCCTACGCCGGCAACCTCGACATTATGACCAGCGCCGCGCTAACCACCGCCGAACGCATGGCCGAATCCATGCTGGCCAGAAGAGCCGCCGCCTGACCTCACCAAGGACACCTCGCCATGAGCAAACGCAAGAAACTCTACATCTCCGACGTGACGCTGCGCGACGGCAGCCATGCCGTGCGCCACCAATACAGTGTCGAGCAGGCCAAGGCCATCGCCCGCGCGCTCGACGAGGCCCGCGTGGACTCGATCGAGGTCGCGCACGGGGACGGGCTGCAGGGCGGCAGCTTCAACTACGGCTTCGGCGCCCACACCGATCTGGAATGGATCGAGGCCGTCGCCAGCGTGGTCAAGCACGCCCGGATCGCCACGCTGCTGCTGCCCGGCATCGGTACCGTGCATGACCTCAAGGCGGCCTACGAGGCTGGCGCGCGCATCGTGCGCGTAGCCACGCACTGCACTGAGGCTGACATCTCGCGCCAGCATCTCGAGTACGCCCGCCACCTCGGCATGGAGGCCGTCGGTTTCCTGATGATGAGCCACATGAACTCGCCGCAGGGGCTGGCCGAGCAGGCCACGCTGATGGAGCGCTACGGGGCTACCTGCGTCTACGTGGTTGACTCGGGCGGCGCGCTGAACATGAACGAAGTGCGCGACCGCATGCGGGCCTTCAAGGACGTGCTGCGGCCAGAGACCGAGACCGGCATTCACGCTCACCATAACCTGAGCCTGGGCGTGGCCAACAGCATTGTCGCGGTGGAAGAAGGTTGCGACCGCGTTGACGCCAGCCTGGCCGGTATGGGTGCCGGCGCCGGCAATGCGCCCCTGGAGGTGTTCATCGCCGCCACCGAACGCATGGGCTGGGACCACGGCTGTGACTTGTACAAGCTGATGGACGCGGCCGACGACATCGTGCGCCCGCTGCAGGACCGCCCGGTGCGGGTCGACCGCGAGACGCTGGCGCTCGGCTATGCCGGTGTTTACTCTAGCTTCCTGCGCCACAGCGAGACGGCGGCGAAGAAATATGGCCTGAAGACCGTCGACGTGCTGGTCGAGTTGGGCCGCCGCCGCATGGTGGGCGGTCAGGAGGACATGATTATCGATGTGGCGCTTGATTTGCTCCGCGAGCGGCAAGGGGCGTAGGTCGGGGAAGCCCACAGCGACGGGCTGTGGTCGACGCGACCATGCCATGCGCTCCTTGTTACATTCGCTCCTATGACCGAGTCACATGGGAATAGCTTGGTTGACCTGCGACGATGAGGGTCGTTCCAAACGTGAGGAGAATTTAGTGGCTGTGATTCTTGTAAGATGCCGAAGTCTGCCGCTGCAAGGGCTCCGCGGGGGCTGTCAGCGTTTTTGTGTTCAGGGCAGCTAAATGCTCACCGTCAACTTAAACTGTTAGCGGATGCGGGCACGTCGCGCAAAAAATGGACTTTCCCGCGTCATACGCTGCGGTCAATCGGGGGCCGGATCCGTGACGTCGGGAACTGCGAGGTCGCGGACGTGCTGTGCCCATAGCTCCCTCGTGAGCGTGAGCACGACCGGACCGATGACGAGCCCCACGAGGCCAAGCGCCTCGAAGCCGCCGAGGCAGCCCATGAGGCCCCAGACGAAGCGCAACCGGGTCCCCTCGCCCGCCACCAGGGGCCGGACGATCTTGTCGCCACAAAACAGGACGACAAAGCCCAGCCCGATGGCGGCGAGCACCGGCGCCGAGGCACCCGCCATGGCAAGTTGCAAGGCCAACGCGATGACTGCCACGTAGCCCAGGAAGGGTACGATGGCGAGTGAGCCGGTCACCGCCGCCCACACGGCGGCATGGGGCACACCGACGACTGCATACGCGACCCCGGTTGCGAATCCATCGAACAGCCCCACGACCAGCATGCTATTCACCGACGCGCGCGCGGCCCGCGTGGCGAGGTCGACATAGACCTCGGCCCGCTCGCCGATGCGCCGGCGAAGCACGCTCCTGATCTGTTCCGCCAGCGATTCGCCTTCCTGATACAGGAAAAACAGGACCAGAACAGTGAATCCGATGATGAGCACGTGGCGAGCCATGAAGTGTCCGAGTGACTGCGCCCAGCCAAGGAGCGCAGTCGCGTCGGTCCGCTGCGTCCACAACAGGAGAGCTCCCGGGTGCGCAAGTTCGCTCTGCCAGCGGGTGGCCAACCAGGGTCCAATCAGAGGCACATTCACCAGCCAGGGAGGCACGGCGATTCCGGTCTTATCGACGGCTGCTATCTCCAGAAGCAGCTCGTAGGCTTCGGTGACCAGCGCGATGAAGGCGAATGTCAGCGGCGCCAGCACGAACGTGGTCATTATCGACGTGAAGAGTAGTGAAGTCGCGCTTCGCGCCATGTGGCGCGGCATGTGAGCCGAGAACCGGAGGTAGAGCGGCCAGCTCGCAATCGCGGTGATGCAGGCCGCCAGCAAAGCCTGTACGAAGCCGTGCAGGATCCAGAGGCACAGGATGACGATCAGTCCCCCGTAGAACCACCCGGCGGTGAGCCGGATGCTGCCGAGGTCCCAGGAAGAAGCACGCCCATCGGGCTGTCGGCGACCGCGTCCCTGAAGTTCGATCGAAGATCGGCCCATGCTTGTCCTCGTAGCCCTCGAGTCCTGTCGTGGAAATTGTACATCCGGTCTCGGACATGCCCGACCCTCGAACCTCGGCTCTTCCAGCGCGCTTGCCGAAGGAGTGCCGGCACCGCGGCCCATGCTCCTGCCCTAAGTGAAGCGTTGCGATCAGGGCCCGAGTTGCGGGCTGTCGGGCGACCGACCGCGCGCCGTCAGGGGTTCACATGACGCCACTGCGCCAACGCATGCTGCATGACATGCAGATCCGCAACCTTGCAGACCCAGAAGTCCTATCTGATTCAGGTATCCAGTTTCGCCCGCCACTTTCGCCGTTCGCCCGAACTGCTGGGTCCCGAGGAGATCCGGGCCTGGCTCGTCTATCTCCGCGAAGAGCGCAAGCTGGCACCCGCCAGTCTCGGCGCAACGATCATATCGGCGGCGCAATTCGCGCAGCGCCGTCGCTAGGATCGCGCCGACTGGCAGCGCGATCAGCACGCCGAAAAAGCCGAAGAGCTGGCCGATTGCAAGTAAAGCGAAGATCACCGAGAGCAGATTCAGGCCGATGCGCTCTCCGACGAAGCGCGGCGTCGGGAAGAAGCCTCAAGGATCTGGCCGATGCCGTATATGAGCGCTACCGCAACGAAGCCGTACGAGGTGCCGAACTGCAGCAGCACGGCGAGGAGCGCAAGCGCGAGCCCGGTCGCGAAGCCGACGTACGGTATGAACACGGCGAGGCCGGTCAAGATGCGGAGGGGCAGGGCGATCGCGAAACCCGCGATCATCAGCGCAATCGGATAGAACGCGGCGAGCACGCCCATCACGAGTAACTGGCCGCGCAGGTATTGCGACAGCATGCGGTCGGTCACAAGCTCCCGTGTCTTGCCGAGCCAGCGCCGCAGTATCAGGCTCTCTATGCGTAGCGCAAGAACAGCAGGCTGCAGATCAGGCTGCAGATCCCTTTTTACAAGGCGCGCGCATTTCCGGGGAAGCGCGCAACGCCGCTGATGTGACCGCCTGGCTCGGGCGCTATGCCGAAAGCAGCACCCACTCAAGGGCAACCGCGCATTCCTTGAGGTAGCGCAAGGTGGTTCGGCCCACGTGTGCCAGTCTTTTTCGAGTGGTTTCACGGAGCCCAGTTTGAACAGCACGCGGGCAGCACAAGAAGCCGAGGAAAGGTCATGAGGACTTAGCGATGAAACGGTTGCAATTCGTATGCAAGCGCCTGGTACAGAGCAGAGAAACCCGTCTTGATCGACCCCGACGTGGTGGAGGTGTTCCACCACGACTTCAACGATCCGAAGTACCGGCCGGCTGCGCTGCTCAAGGAAGTGGTGGCCGCCGGGCACCTCAGCCGCAAGACCGGCCGCGGCTTCTACACGTATGAGGCTGTGAATTGAGCCCTGCACCGAGACCGGAGCTCGCGTCGCTCGGCCGCGGCTCCATTTGGTGGCGCGCTTCGAGCAGGGCTCACGTGCCGAGCACATCTCGCGGCACACGCGCTGCCGCCCGCAACCGGCACACGCAAGGAGGAAGGACACGATGAGCAATCCGGCCAGACAACTCTCCCAGAGCCACGACATCTCCGTGAAGGTCGCGCAGGTACTGCAGACGCGCACGAAGCTTGCGGTGGAGCGCTTCGGCGAGCGGGTACAGAAGGCCTGTGCGGGGCAACCCTCCGGGCCGATGGCGAGCCCCATGATGCCGTGGCAGATGTGGGGGGGCGGTGCGCAATACGCGGTGGACTTCGGCCAGCGCTCCATCCTGCTCTGGGACACGCTGCGCCAGCGCGGCAACAACTTCATCGAGCACGAGCAGCAAGGCTTGCCGCCGGTGCTGCACTTTGACTACGAGACGATCATGGACGGGCGTTCGCTGGAGCGTCCGGTCAACTACGCGCTGGTGCGCATCGTTCCGCCCGAGGGCACGACGATCGATCCCAGGCGCCGCCCCTACGTGATCATCGACCCGCGTGGCGGCCACGGACCGGGCATAGGCGGATTCAAAGACGATTCCCAGGTCGGCGTGGCATTGCGCGCAGGCCATCCGGTGTACTTCGTGATGTTCTTCCCCAATCCTGAACCAGGACAGACGCTGCTGGACGTGTGCAATGCCGAGCGCGAGTTCGTGCACCGCGTGCGCTCGCTGCACCCCGACGCCGAGAAGCCCGCGATCATCGGCAACTGTCAGGCCGGCTGGGCGGCGATGATGCTGGCCGCCTCCGACCCCGACGACATCGGCCCGGTAGTGATCGTCGGCGCGCCGATGTCCTACTGGGGCGGCGCCTGGCGCGAGGGCGAGGGCGACAACCCGATGCGCTACGCAGGGGGACTGCTCGGTGGCACCTGGCTCGCCTCCCTCACCTCCGACCTCGGCGCCGGGAAATTCGACGGCGCCTGGCTGGTGCAGAACTTCGAGAACCTCAACCCTGCGAACACCTT
Source organism: Cupriavidus sp. IK-TO18 (assembly GCF_015549295.1). Classification (NCBI taxonomy): domain Bacteria; kingdom Pseudomonadati; phylum Pseudomonadota; class Betaproteobacteria; order Burkholderiales; family Burkholderiaceae; genus Cupriavidus; species Cupriavidus sp. IK-TO18. The sequence continues at coordinate 19,241 of NZ_JADGMP010000025.1, read as the reverse complement.
CTGGGACAAGTACTACCGGGTGTTTGCCAACGCCGACACCGAGCCGGCACGCTTCCTCGAGTTCGAACGCTGGTGGGGCGGCTATTACCTCTTGAACGGCGAGGAGATCGAATGGATCACGCAGAACCTCTTCGTCGGCAACAAGCTGTGGTCTGGCACGGTGAAAGCCGGCCCGCGCGGCGCGCTCGACCTGCGCGAGATCAGGGCGCCCATCGTGCTGTTCGCCTCGCTGGGAGACAACATCACGCCGCCGCAACAGGCCTTCAACTGGGTCGCCGACGTCTATGGCAGCACGGACGAGATCAAGGCCAACGGGCAGGTGATCGTCGGTCTGATGCACGAGGAAGTCGGCCACCTCGGCATCTTCGTTTCTGGCCAGGTGGCGAGGAAGGAATACACCCAGATCGTCTCGGTTCTGAAGTCCATCGAGGCGCTGCCGCCCGGCCTGTACGGAATGCGGATCGCGGAGCAGAAGGACGCCGGCGGCAAGCCGGCGTACGAGGTGAGCTTCGAGGAACTGCGCCTGGAGGACGTCGCCGCTCGCCTGAATCGGTTCGAGCGCGCCGATGAACGGCCCTTCGAGGCGGTGAGCGTCGTCTCGGAATTCAACCAGTACGCGTACGAGCTCTTCGGGCGGCCATGGGTCAAGGCGCTAGCAAACGAGTACACCGCCAAGCTGGGGCGCATCTTCCACCCGTTGCGCCTGCAACGCTGGGCGATCTCCGACCTCAACCCCTGGCTGTGGTGGCTGGGGCCGGCCGCCCAGGCCGTGAAGGCCCAGCGCCAGGCGCCGGGGGCCGAGCATCCGGCGCGAGGGATCGAGGAGATGATGTCCGAGCTGACCAGCGCGTCGCTCGACTGCCACCGCGCCCTGCGCGATGCGCTGAGCGAGGCTGCCTTCTTCCTGATCTACGGCAACCTGTTCGCCTTCTACCTCGCCGACGGGCGCGAGGGCGAAACGGAGGCGCAGCAAGCGGCCCCGCGCGAGCTCCCCTTCGTCAAGGAAGCGCTGGCTTCGATCGGGAGCGGCGGCTACGCGGAAGCACTCGCGCGGGTCGCCGTCCTGCTGGCGCGCAAGGGCGAGCCGCTCCCGCTCTCCCGCGTGCAGCTCGCGCAGGAGTTGATCGAAGACTATCGCGAGCTGCTGCCGGATCTGCCGCGCGACCAGGTGCGGCGCATCGGCGGCGAGCAGGCAATCATCGCGCGCTACGAGCCGGAAAAAGCAATCGAGACGCTGCCGCTACTGCTGGCCGAGCATGAGGACCGGGATCGGCTGCTCACGCTGCTGGAGCGCGTGCTCGCCGACGAGCGGGTGCAGGGCATCCAGCCCACGGCCGCGCAGAGGGCGATGCTCGCGCGCATCCGCGGCGTGCTCGGCGAGGCGGGCGGCAGCGGGGCCCTGCGCGCGGTTGGTCGGTGACGGAGCGGTAATCGAGCGAAATGCCGGAAGGGTAGACGTCTATGCGAATCGTGATTCAAAACCTGCCCCATGACGTGTCGGAAGACAGAGTCCGTGAGGCCCTGAGTGCATACGCACCGGTCGAAAAAGTCACACTCATCGTGGAAGGCGACATGCCGACCGCGGTCATCGAGATGGAGATGACGCGCGCGGAGGCCACGGCGCTGGCCCGAAGAATCAGCGGGCATATCTATCACGGCCAGCGCTTGCAAGCTTGGGTGCCGCGGTGGAACGGGTAGCGGCGGCACTCTCGAACGGGCCCGGCGTTCAGCGGCCCACCGCTGAACGCCGGGTGACGAAACCATGGATTGCCGATGCTGGTGGCCGATCGCGATCACATCGCTGTCACCGATCTGGCTCTAAACGCTTACCAACAGGCATTGGAGCCCAAGCGACTGGTCTTGTTGAAGGGCGGGCATTTCGACCCATACCTGTCAGAGCTGACAACCGCTTCGCGGGAGGCGGCGTCAACACCATGGCGTAGAGCGCCCCGGCAGCAACTGAGGAGAGTGAATCATGTCCTTGCGTTATTGGAGAATATCGAGAGCGGCACGACCGATGACGAGATCAAGGCATTCCTGGTCAAGTACGGCCTCCCACCGTTCGACGAAATCGAGCATGTTCCGGGGGACGGATCACGGCCAGCCGTGACGCTGACCTTCCATTCCCTCGATCCGGATGCCTTGCGCAAGCTTCAGCCGCGCATCCACAACATGTTTTGGAAAGGCCACAAGGTCAGCGCGCTGGTCATGGCGGAGCGCTATAGCTGACCTCGCGGAGCAGGGCGAAGCGTGGTGAGGGAGCGTTGCATGAGTATTCTGAACTGGCTGCGCCGGCGTGAGGCCGGCGCGCACCCGCATGACGAGCAAGAGATTGCCGGGTTGACGGAGCGCGTGCTCGGGTTCAGCCCGCGCCTGCGGCTGGTGCCGCGCTATGAGCAACGGCTCGGCCCCGCGATCGCCATGGCGCTCGATTATGTGCAGGACCTCGTAGCCGGCCTTCCCGCGCCACGGGAAGCTAGTGTGGCGGCGTGGGGATCTGACCCCTATATTCACGCTTTCTTCGGCACCGCGCATGACGTAGAGCTCGCCTTCAGCCGCTCATCGGACCTCCGCGAGTTTTTCGAGGCGTCGGCGGGCGCGGAGCAAGCCTACGCCGTGCTGGGCATGACGATGACGGAGCGCCGTACGTTAGGCATGGCCCTCGAAGGAGATTTGATGCGTGCCGAGGTGCCGCAGATCACGGTCAGCTTTAGTGGCCATGAGGTCCGGATTTGCGGCTCGACCGATGCGACGCTGCGCGAGGAGATCGCCCGGCGAATGCTGGATCAGATGGCCCTTCAGAGCCTTGCCAATATTGCGGCCGACACATCGCGGCGCGATGTGCTGGAGCGGGAGCATGGTCTGCTGAAGGCGCGCTTGCGCCTGCTGGAGCGGCAGAGCACCGGTTTGCGTTCGGTGATGGGCGGCGACGAGGAAGCGGACGCCGGGGAACGGGCACGGCTGCGCGAGCAGATCAAACAGAACGACAGGGAACTGGACAAATTGGGCGACAAGTCCGGCGCGCTTGACCGCCAGTTGGAAGGCATAGCGGCGGTGTTCAAGGATGCAAGGTCGTGCTTCTCCATTGAAAGCCAGCGCAGGCGGCTAAGCCTGATGAATGTGCTTTTGCCCGAAGGCAGCACCGTGCCCGGGCATGAACTGGAGTTGCTGACGGCGCGTGTTCCCGGCGATCCGCCGCTAGTCCGGACGTTCGCGCTGGTGCGCTTCGCACGCGCAGCGATGTTGTCGCGCATGAGCCTGCTCGACGAGGCCGAGCGCTTGCTGTAGCGGGGAGCGGGAGAAGGTGGGTGTTTCTGGTGTGTTGAGGTCTCCAAACATGCCTGGGAATGAACTCGAATCATTTGCGGAAATCCTGCCATTCCTGCGCAGGTTCCCATGCCGGTGCATAACGCTCAACGATAGACGTCTACCCTGGGCGAGGGGCCTCCGCATGGCCTTGGCCGCCCGAGCTTCACAGTGTCAGTCTCTGATCTGCGTCAAGCTTTTGGGCTACAGAATGAGTAACGTGATTTCAGGCTGACAGGTAACCGCGGTCGCAGTGCCAGCCGTAATCGTCTGCATAAGAGGCCTGGCGTGGTGGACCGGCTGGCGTTGGGTCTGTGCCGCGAACCCGAATCACGCCGGCCTTCCATTGCACCAGTACCAACTCTGCTGGCGCCGCGCGCAATGCTGCCAACATCTACCATTTTTCACACGACGAGGCGTCCACCCCGCCCTGGTGAAGTAACGGGTCGCTGCAGGGCGGTCGCGTTGACCGTGTCGCTGGCGGTTGTTCTGGCTGGTTGCGCAACACCGGTGATGCAACCCTCGATCGAGGTTCCCGGAAGCTTCGCGGCCACGTCGGCATCTGTAGAGGAGCCCGAGGCCGCCTGGTGGGATAGCTATGGCGATCCGGTGCTGTCCGATCTGGTTCGTCGCGCGGCGCACGAAAACCGGCACATCCGGATCGCGGCGGAACGCGTTCGCGCCGCGCGAGCCGGAGAAACGATCAGCCGGTCGTGGCTCTTGCCGACCGTGATCGTTGTCGCCAACGGCTTCAATCACACGACGACCTACGATACTGCCCTGAAAAACTTCGTGCCCGAAGCGGCGAATACGCGGGCGGGACAGGTCGGTATCGCCGCCTCGTGGGAAGTCGACCTGTTCGGCCGCCTGCGGGCAGGTGCGAAGGCGGCTGCAGCCGATGCGGTCGCAGTCGAGAATACCGCGCGCGGCGTGCGCCTTCTCGTGTTGACTGATGTTGCAACGAACTACTTTACGCTCGTCGGGGCGTTGCGCCAGCTGGAGACCGTGCGCGCGATCTCGGCTGCGCAAGATGAGACGCTGCGCCTGGTGACCGCCCGTGAACGGGTCGGCCTCGCAACACCGTTCGATGTCGAGCGCGTGAAAACAGAAGCATCCAAGACGCACGCGGCGATACCGCCGCTCGAGACGCTTGCTGCGATCTCGCGCCATCATATTGCGGTGCTTGTGGGAGACCAGGCTTTCAACGCCGCGAGCATCACGCCATCTGGCGTCGAAGCCATCGTCCCGCCCGCGCATCCGGGGCAACCGGCCGCCCTGTTGCAGCGCAGACCGGACCTGCTCGTCGCAAGCGCGCAACTCGATGCGGCCAACGCGCGCAGGCAACAGGCGATGGCGGAATGGTTTCCGCGGCTCATTCTCGGTGCAGTGTTCGGCCGTGAGTCGATTGTCCTCAACGGCATTGCGCTCGGTCCTGCGCGATTCAGCAACGTAGCGGGCCTCATCGCAATGCCGATCTTCAATGCGGGGCGGACGCGCTCGATCAACGACATCGCCGAAAGCGGTCAGAAGGAAGCGGTGCTCCACTATGAGGACGCGATCGTGCGAGCGCTCGAGGACGTCGAGAACGCGCTGATCGCGCTCGACGACGAGCGCCAACGGGCGCAACTGCTGCACGACGCAGCGTCGACGGCGGAAGCGGCGCTGGGCCGCGCGCAATCCCTCTACGACCGCGGCCAGATCGATCTTCTGCCGCTGCTCGATGCTCAGCGGACACGGTTGGCCGTCCGTGCGATCGCCAACGACAGCAGCACGCAGTTGCTGCTCGCCAGCGTCCAGCTCTACAAGGCGCTCGGTGGAGGCTGGGAGGTTTTCGAGCCTGCGGCCGCGCCTGACGGCACGCCGGTTTCGGGCAATTCATCAAGTATGGATCGAGACAAGGGGCCATCGTGAAAACCTCCCTACGCGCGTTGTTCGCGGTGTTGCCGAGTGCCGCGATGCTGGTCGCATGCGGATCGAAGCCCGCCCCCGAGGCGCTTCGAGCGGTCCGCACTGCCGAGATCCGCTATGACGATAGCGCGGTGACGGACCGTTACGTCGGCACGGTGCAGTCGCGCCATGTAGTCAACGAGGCGTTCCGTGTCGGCGGCAAGGTCGTCAAGCGCAAGGTCGAGGTCGGTCAGAAGGTTCGCGAGGGCGATGTACTGGCAGTGCTTGACGACACCGACTATCAGCTTGCCGAGGAAGCGGCGCGACAGCAGCTCACCGCGGCCGTGTCACAGGCGAGGTTCGCCGAGTCTGATCGGCAGCGGCTCAATTCGCTCAAAACCGACGGCTCCGTCAGCGTCTCCGACGACGAGAAGGCGCAGACCGGCGCGCAGACAACCTCGGCGACGGCAGAAGCCGAGCGGAAGAAGCTCGAGCTCGCACGCAACCGGCTGAAGTACACGGTGCTGCGTGCGTCGCGGAGTGGCGTCGTCACCGCCGTGCGTTTCGAGGTGGGAGAAGTTGTCGCCGAAGGACAGACGATGGTATCGACCGCGAACGAGGGCGAGCCAGAAATAGTCGCCGATCTGCCGGAAGATCGTCTCGCAACGTTCAGGACGGCGCGATACAAGGCGTGGCTCGCTAGCGCGCCCGAGCAAAGCTTCGAGGTCGAGTTGCGCGAGCTCTCGCCACAGGCCGCGGCGCAAACCCGGACATACCGCGCCCGCCTGAAGCCGGCAGTACCCAGGCTGCTGCCGCTCGGCGCGACCGCTACCCTGCTGGTCGAACGTTCGGCTGGCGATGCCCCGGCAGCAGTGATCCCTGCCTCGGCCATTACGCAGAACAAGGGGCAGCCCGCCGTCTGGGTGGTTCGTCGCGAGGGTTCCCGGCCGGTGGGCACGGTCGATCTGATCAGCGTTTCGGTGCACGGCTATCGCAATGACGATGTGCTCGTTTCCGGACCGCCCGCTGGCGAGCTAGTCGTTACTGCGGGAGTGCAGAAGATGGCCCCGGGCCTGAAGGTCGCGCTTGCAGGCGCTGCGGGCGCCTTGCAAACCGGGCAAACTGTGCCATGAAGCCGTTCAATCTCACCGAATGGGCGCTGAGCCACCGCGCCATCGTGCTGCTCCTGATCCTCGTGGTCGGCATTGGCGGTTCGCTCAGCTTCGCAAAGCTCGGCCAGCTCGAGGATCCGAACTTCTCGGTACCGTCGATGACGGCGCTCGTGATCTGGCCCGGCGCCACTGCGCAACAGGTCCAGGACGCGGTGCTCAACCGCATGGAGAAGAAGTTCGAGCAGCTCGATCATTTCGAGAAAGTCGTGACCTATGCGCGCCAAGGCTACGGCGGCATGACGATCACTGTGAAGGGCGGCACGTCCCATGCAGACCAGCGCGAGGCCTGGTACCAGGCGCGCAAGAAGTTCACCGACATCAAGCTCGAGCTCCCTGACGGCGTCATCGGCCCGATCTTCAACGACGAATACGGCGACGTGACCGGCCTGCTCTATGCCGTCAAAGGAGACGGCATCAGTCAGTGGGAGCTATCCGACGTATCGGAAAATATCAAGCGGCAGCTGCTCAAGGTGCCGATGGTGAAAAAGATCGACATCTATGGCAAGCAGGCCAAGAAGATTTACGTCGAATTCTCGAACGAGCGGCTCGCCGCGCTCGGGATTACGCCGCTGCAGATCGCTGAAAGCCTCAGAAGCCAAAACAGCGTATTGGCCAGCGGACAGATCGACACGCACGGCGATCGCGTGCTTGTGCGCGTGAGCGGCCAGTTCCATAACCTGGACGAAATCCGCAGCGTGCCGATCGCCGCCGGCGGGCGGCTGCTCAAGCTCGGCGACTTCACATCGATCACACGAGGATACGAAGATCCTCCCATTTATACGGTACGCCATAACGGGCAGCAGGTGCTGATGCTCGGCATCACGATGACCGACGACGGCAACATTGTCGACCTCGGCAAGGCGATCGAGCAGGCAGTCGCAAAAGTGCAGCTCGAGCTGCCCTATGGCGTTGAACTCGAGCGGGTGGCCGACCAGCCGACCGTCGTCAGCGAATCGATCTGGGATTTCGAGCGCTCGCTGCTGGAAGCGCTGACCATCGTGCTCGCGGTCTGCCTCATCAGTCTCGGCTGGCGCACGGGAATCGTGGTCGGCATTTCAGTGCCGATCGTGCTCGGCGTCGTCGCCCTGGTCATGCGTGCAATGGGCTGGAATCTCGAGCGCGTCTCGCTCGGGTCCCTGATCATTGCCCTCGGTCTGCTGGTGGATGACGGTATTATCGCGGTCGAGATGATGGTTGTGAAAATGGAGGAAGGGTGGGACCGCGTGAAGGCGGCCGCCTACTCGTACACGGCGACTGCGATGCCGCGGCTGACTGGCGCGCTCATTACGGCTGCCGCCTTCATGCCGATCGGTTTCTCCCAGTCGACCACCGGCGAGTATGCGGGCGGCATTTTCTGGATCGTCGGCACCGCGGTGCTGTTCTCGTGGGTTGTGTCGGGGACCATCACGCCGTATCTGGCCGTCAACATGCTGCCGAAGGACCTCGGAAAGGAGCACCATGGCGGCGACCCGTATGACACGCCTTTCTACCGCAAGCTGCGAACATGGATCGACCTGGCTCTCGTGCGACGCTGGTGGGTCATCGGGGCGACGTTGACCGCGCTCGCCGCTGCGGTCGGCGCGAGCAGGTTCGTACCACAGCAGTTCTTCCCGAGCAGCGCGCGACCCGAGCTGATCGTCGAGCTGCGACTGAAGGAAGGCGCGTCGTTCGCCGCAACCACCGAGCAGGTGAAGAAAATGGAGGCGGTGCTCAAGAAGGACCAGGACGTGCGTTTCTTCACGGCCTACACGGGGGCGGGGCAGCCACGCTTCTATCTCGCCCTCAATCCCGAACTGCCGAACCCGGGCTACGCTGTCTTCGTCGTGATGACGAAAGACACGAAGGCTCGTGAGCGCGTGCGCTCGCGCCTGATGGAAACCGTCAACGAGGAATTCCCGCAAGCGTGGGTTCGAGTCACCCGCCTCGAACTTGGCCCGCCGGTCGGGTTCCCGGTACAGTTCCGCGTCGTCGGCTCGGACACGCAGAAGGTCCGCGAAATCGCCCGCGAGGTCGAAGGAGTGGTGGCGTCGAGCCCCAAAGTGCGCGACATCCAGCTCGACTGGAACGACCCGGTTCGCACGCTAAAGTTCGACCTCGACCAGGACAAGGCGCGCGCGCTCGGGCTGGCTCCGGCCGACGTCACCTTCGTGACCCAAACATTCACGAATGGCGCGACGCTGTCCCACTTGCGCGAGGGGGAGGATCTGATTGAAATAGTCGCCCGTGCGGTGCCTTCCCAGCGGCTCGACCTCGGAGCGCTGAAGGACGTGAGCCTTTATACCCGCGAGGGAACGGTGGTGCCGCTGGCGCAGGTCGCTCGCGTGCGGTACGAAGTTGAAGAGCCGGTGCTCTGGCGCCGCAACCGCGACATGGCGATCACCGTGCGCGCGGACGTGAAGGATGGTGAGCAGGGCGTGTCAGTGACCCAGGAAATCCGGCCGCTCCTGAAGGATATCGAGGTGAAGCTGCCCTTCGGTTACCGCATCGACGTCGGCGGCGCGGTCGAGGAAAGCGACAAGGCCAATCGCGCGCTGATGGCGGTATTTCCCGTGATGCTGGTCACCATCCTGACAATCCTGATGCTGCAGCTTCAGAGCTTCTCGCGCATGACGATGGTCTTCCTCACCGCCCCGCTGGGGCTCATCGGCGTCGTCGCGGCGCTGCTCATTTTCCAGGCGCCGCTCGGGTTCGTCGCCATTCTTGGCATTACCGCGTTGAGCGGGATGATCATGCGAAACTCAGTGATTCTTGTCGACCAGGTGCAGGCGGAAATCGTGCAAGGACGGGACACCTGGACGGCGGTCGTCGATGCCGCCGTGCATCGCACGCGTCCGGTGGCGCTGACTGCGGCGGCCACGGTCCTCGCCATGATTCCGCTGACCCGAAGCATATTTTGGGCGCCTATGGCCATCGCCATCATGGGCGGCCTTACCGTTGCGACCTTGCTGACCATTTTCTTCATGCCGGCTCTGTATGCGGCATGGTTCAACGTTCGACGCACGACCGAACCGCAAGCGCGAAATTCGTCGCCCTCCAATCCTTCCTGAACGGTGGCCGCGCGAACGGAAGACGCGATGCCCAAATCGCGCGCGCCGCTGTCGAGACGTTCAAGTCCCCTCTGCTGCGGCTGCGGCATTGCGGTCTGGAATGCTGAACGAGCAGCCGGCCGACTTGCTCGACGCACAGCTACCCGAGTGGCCCCTGGCGATCGAGTGATCGCCGCGCCTGCCATGCCGCCACCACGCGATCGAGGTTGAAGTACATCCGGCCGCGCCCGAGGGCGTCGCCGAGCGGCGAACGCTGCACCATCGCCAGTACGCCCGGGTTGAGACCAACGAGCCAGAGCTCGATATCCTGCTTGCGCAGTTCCTTTTCCGCTTCCGTCAGCATCTTCAGCGCCGTGTACTCGAGATCGGACACGGCGCGCAAATGGAGCGCGACGATTTGCGGCTGATATTGGTTGATCAGCGTGCGAATCTTATGCCCGACGCGTTCGGCGTTCGCAAAGAATATTGGACCCTCCGGCCGCAACAACAGGAGGCCGGCAAAAGCTTCGTCGTCGGGGTGCTCAGCGGACACAGGGCGGAACACGTTCGTACCCGGCTTGCGGCGCAAGACATGCACCGGTGGATCGGATGTATGGTAAGCAAGCGCCAGAAATGAGACGACAATGGCGGTCAGTATGCCCGGCAGCGTTCCAAACAGCACAACGCCGAAGACCGCAATCACGGCCCAGAGAAACTCCGTGCGCCGCACAGCGGCAATCGCGCGAAATTTCGATGGCTCGATCAGGCCGATCGAATAGACGATGACAACTGCCGCCATTGTGGCTTGCGGCATGAGTCCAATGAAAGGCCCAAGCAGCAGCATCGTGCCTAGCGTGACGGCAGCCGTGACCAGCTCGGAAAGCTGGCTGCGGGCACCGACAAGCCGGTTGACGGCTGTCTGCGTCGTTCCACCGCCGGCCGGCATCGAGCCCAACAGCGCGCCGCCCGCATTAGCCATCCCGATCGCCAGCAACTCCCGACTGGCATTTGGCACGGGTTCCCCGTGCTCAACGAACGCTCGCCCCGATGCGACGGTTTCGGTAAAGCTCATCAGAGCAATGCCCGCAGCAGCCGGCCCGAGTGATGCGAGAAGAGAAAGGTCCGGGATGGCGACGGAAGGCAAGCCTGGCGGCACATGGCCGACAATGTCGACCCCGTGAGATTGCAGATGGAGCAGGCTTACGGCGCCGATCCCGCCCGCCACTGCTAACAGCGGGGCGGGAGCTCGTGGAAAGAAATGTTCGATTGCCACCAGAGCACCTGCTGTCATCACTGCCACAGCGACCGTCGCTGCGCTGGCGTGTGGAATACCCGTGACGATCGCCAGCATGTTTTGGAAAAACGACCCTTTTGGGAAGTGAATGCCGAGCAGCTTCGGCAACTGATCCAGCACGATAACAACCGCGAGACCAGCCTTGAACCCCGTCAACACTGGATCGGAAATGAAGCTGGCAACGAAACCCAACCGCAGGAGCCCTGCGAGCGTGAGGATTGCACCGACCATCAATGTCAATGTTGCAGAGGCTCTTAGCAGGTCAGCTGGGCCCGCGCCCGGGACCGCCCTGGCCAGGGCGGCTGCGGTGAGGATCGCAATCGTTGCGGTGGTGCTCACGCTGAGCGGGCGCGATGTGCCGAGGAAGGCGTAGATCACCATCGGAACGAAGGCCGTGTACAACCCGACTTGCACGGGCAGCCCAGCGACAGTCGCGTAGGCCATGGCTTTCGGAAGGACGACCGCCGCAGCAGAGACACCGGCGACGATATCGGGCTTGATCCACGTCTTCCGATAATCGCGGATCCATTCGGGCAGCGGAACGCGAAAGCCACCGGTGGAACGTGTTGATGACTCTTGTCCCATGGTCGCGCGGATCTAGAAAAGTCGCCTTGTCATACCGGGCTGGTTCTCGATCCCGACGCGAAGCGATCCCGCATCTCGGAGGCGGGCGGCGACCATCTGGCCAACCGCGCCAAACGGGCAAACCGCGACATGGTTGCCCAGCGTTTCCAGCGTGCGTTCCATGACCTTGTTCTCCCAATTAATCATCACGTCGTCGCCCGACAGCATCGCCGTTGGCTGGCGCAACGCGTAGCCCGCGACCACCATCGTGCCGCTAATGGCGACCAGCATGAAAACCTTCTGAGACGTTCAACAGTCCTCATTGCCTGTCAGTTGCAAGGCGACTTCAGAACTTCTCGGGCACTTACCTGAAATGGTGATCCGGTTCACGATAGCCTTCGGGTCTCTGTCGTTGGGGCAACGAAATCTTCTTGCGCGGCAAAGCCGCGTACGGAATCTTGGCGAGGAGATGGCTGATTACGTTGAGCCGCGTGCGCCTTTTGTTATCAGCCTTAGCGATATACCAGGGCGAGTACTCTGGGTCGGTCATGGTGAACATCGCGTCTCGCGCGCGGGAGTAGTCATTCCAGCGGCGATAGGATTCGAGATCCATCGGGGAAAGTTTCCAGATCTTGCGCTCATCGCGAATCCGGGCTTCCAGCCTGCGCGTCTGCTCTTCACGACTGACTTCCAGCCAGTACTTGATGAGGATAAGCCCAGAGTCGATGATAAGCCAGTGCCTTCGGGATGACCACGGACGCAGCCGCCAGTCCTGCGACAACATCCGCTGTTGCCCATTCGCGCCGATTGTCATGCAGCCAGCCGGGCACAGGAAGTCTCACCGCGCCAGATGCCGGGCGACGGGCGCAAAGCGCGCCCGCAAATTCTTCGGGGCGCTGGAACGACGGTGTCTGCCACGTTCCATGGCTGGGATTTCCCCCCAAGTGGGGCTTCGCTGGCGGCTTAGTACTTCTCGGAAACGTACTTGTACGGATAGTCCGGCTCGACGTAGCCTTCCGGCTTTTGCCGCTTCGGCAGCGCCACAGTCTTGCGCGGCATGGCCTGGTAGGGGATCCTGCCGAGCAGGTCGCTGATGAGATTGAGGCGGGCTCTCTGCTTGTCGTCCGACCGGATCACATACCACGGCGCAATGACGGTGTCGGTGGCGCGGAACATGGCATCGCGGGCGCGTGAGTAGTCATACCAGCGGCTGTAAGACTTCAGGTCCATGCCGGACAGCTTCCAGGTCTTGCGACCATCATTGATGCGCGCCTCGAGCCTGCGGGTCTGCTCTTCCGGGGTGACTTCCAGCCAGTACTTGATCAGTATGATCCCGGAGTGGACCGCCGCCTGCTCGACTAGTGGCACGGCCACGAGGAACTCCTTCACCTCTTCTTCCGTGCAGAACCCCATGACTCGCTCGACGCCTGCACGGTTGTACCAGCTGCGGTCAAAGATCACGACCTCTCCGGCAGCGGGCAGATAAGGAACGTAGCGCTGTATATACATTTGCGATTTCTCCCGCTCGGTGGGGGCGGGGAGTGCGATCACACGGAACACGCGCGGACTCACGCGTTCAGTCATTGCCTTGATCGTGCCGCCTTTTCCGGCACCGTCACGGCCCTCGAAGACGATGCAGATCTTGGCGCCGGATTGCACCACCCACTCCTGCAGCCTGACCAGCTCGACGTGCAAGGGGAAAAGGGCCTTTCTGTACTCTTTGGACGACATGGACGTTTTCTGGTCGTCATGCCCGGATTTTTCGTTATGACGACTGGCCTTGCCCTTTTCCTTGCCCATGCTCGTCTCCCTGCGATGCGCATTTGCCAACAGTCCTGTGTGAAGTGCCGCTTACAGTTTGGTCGCAGGGGCAGGCAGAGTCAAATGGCTGTCATACAATCAAACAGTTATGCTGCCGCAGCGCGTTGCCTTCAGCGTCGTCGCAATCGGCGCTGCCGCGCGCTGAAAGGGGCGCCGGTGGGTGTGCAGCAGCCGGGTCAGCACCGTCTCCGGACTTGGCGCCTGCGCCGCCGGAACCGTGCGCAGGCGCCCGCGCTCCCAGTACTCAACCGCCGCGTCGTGTGCGAGCAGCAGCTTGAGCGAGAAACAGGTGTGCCGCATGACGCACAGCGTCCAATGCATGTTCCGACCCGTTGACGGGAACCATAAGTCTCAACATTACCTTGCCATCCTTGATTGCGGATTGATGCGCAGTCCCGGCTATCCAGCGGCTTCGCCTTCGTCGCAGAGTTCCGCCGGTCCCCTGTGATCTGAACTCTTTATAGGAATTGAGACGCAAAGATTGCGTAAAGAAAATATGCCGACTTGCAGCTGCCGCGTAAAGAATTCCGCGATAGTGCAGAAACAGATACCTGCAGGCTGGGCTAAGGAATCGCTGATTAAATCGGTGCGCGAGTCATCGAGGCATTGGGTGAGCGCGTTGTCATAAGCGTGTCCATGATTCAGGTCCTGTGCTGAAGCGACAGATCAGTTTTGCGGAAGCGGAAGGCCACGGCAAGAAGCGTGTGACGCGCCGCCAGCGCTTTCTGACGGAGATGGAAAGCGTGGTGCCGTGGGCGCGGCTGATTGCGGCGGTCGAGCCGTACTACCCCAAAGGCAAACGTGGACGGCCGCCGATCGGCCTGGAGCGGATGCTGGTAACCGTCAGCGGAGCCCGTCTGGCGAGTAGTGGGCGGCGATGAGAAGGTAGGGGCTTCACGATCTTTGGGAGTGAAGCGATGGCCGATCAGCGGGGAGGTAAGAGCGGACGATTTCGGGCAAGGTATGACCGCCACGATGAGGCTTTCTGGCGCGATCTACTGGCGCAATGGGGGCGCAGCGGCGGGAGCATCCGCGCCTGCCTTCTGCCGGCAGCACGGCTTGGCGGTCAGCACTTTCGGTTTGTGGCGCAAGCGCTTGAGCCACGAGCAGCAACCGCCCGTGGCGCCGCCAATGGCATTGACCGCGGACACGGCATTCATCGCCGCGGCAACGGTCGCAGTACCGACCGTCGTGTCGGCGAGCGACCCACTACCGTCGAAGTCTCGCGACCAAGTGGTCGTCACGCTCGGCGGCGCGCGTATCGAGCTGAGTGGGATGCATGCCGAACGCATCGTGCGCTTCGTGCTGGGGCAGTTGGGAGGCGGCCGGTGCTGATCGGCGGCGATGTGCAGGCTTTCATCTGCCGTGACGCGGTCGACATGCGCAAGTCCATCGACGGCCTATCGTATCTGGTGGAGCCGTTGCTGGCCAAGAGTCCGCTGTCCACGTGTATCCTAGCTGCTTCCTTTATTCTTTAACAGGGGCCCGTGAGACATGCCTTCTTCGACCGCAGGCTAAGGTCGAAAACGCATTTCCCGCTGCATGACATTCTGGCTAGTGAGCGAAAAAGTATTCGTCGCACTCCTTATCGTCATTCTGCAGCGGTAATTGTGCCCCACCTTGGTGGGAGGTTGGAATCGTTTCGCTCTACGAAGCAAACTCGCCTTTACTCTTCCAATCGCTCCAGCGCCCAAGGGGCAGGTCGGGACATCAAAGCTACGGCTTATCGGGAGCGAACTATGCCGGCAGAACAGCAATATCGGAGGAAGCGCGCCGGACTCTTGGTTCGTTGACGGGCTTCGTCTGATGGCCTATCGGACAGCATGAAGTACACCATCCGCGCGAGTTTATGCGCAACCGCGGTGTTGGCGCGCGGTTTGTCCGATGCGCGGCAGATGAAATACGTGCCCCGGGCGCCAGAGCGAGGTGCTCGACTGCCAGTGGCTGCAGAAGCTAATGAGCTTGGGGCTGCTGCGCGCGGCCTCTACTCAGAACTCACGCGGTGCTTGTTGTGCAACCTTTGCCCCTCGGAAGGAGGATGGTTCACCAACGGACCATCAAGTAATGTCGGCAGCCGGCTCGCGGCCTCAACGCCATCGCGAGCGGCCAACATTACATTCGGGAGAAGACATGGGTAAGCATTTTTATGGCAAAGCCGCCGATAAAGCGGAAGCTATGCGGTTGGCCAATAGCTATGCAAGAAAATACAGGAAAGGCGTGTGCTACACGCCATCCAAAGAGAAATCGTGCACCTTTGATTCGTCCACAAAGCTCTGGACTTGCATGGCTGCTGCCCATCATCACCCGGGAAGTTGTGGCACTTATGACCTCGACTGTGAAGGGAGCGGCGATTGGGAGGTGCGCATCGGTTGGCCGTTTGGGCAGCAAGGTGAAGCTAGCCCGGCTGGCCAACCGCTCCAGGCCGCAAATCCAGGAGGTGGCCTTGGCGATGTAACATATACAGACGCTGCACCCGAGGACTATGTGGAAGATTGAGGCACCGCCGCGTGGTGTACCTCCTTTCGGCTTGGCCGTGGCAAGGAAGGCCGCGGCATTTGCTGCTGACCATGAGGGCCGCGGCCATGGTCCAGCCCGCCCCGCCCGGCGCATCAATTCCGTAAAGGCTTGGGCGGCGGCGTCTTGATTGCTTGTAAGCGACAGCCACAACGAAACGTCTTCGAGGTAGCGAGCACCAGTGGACACAAGGGATCCCCGTGGTCGGTCATGATCGATGGCAGGTCCGCGGACTGGCGACATGACTAGTTCCGAGTCGATGGGCTTCGATGAGGGTGAGGAGGCCATGACTGCTGCAAGACTCGCCAGCAACCATCGCTGCGCGCGCGATCAAAATTGATCTGCCGACGGTGTGACAAAGGCGCGATAAGGCACAATAGCGTTGTGCTTATCAAGGCACGGATTTCTCTTCCTCGGCTGGCCAAAGGTCAGCGGTGACGGCGGACTTGCGTGGTCCGTTTGTTTCTTCCATTCCTCTATGGCGCTCGCGAGCGGATTCCCACCATCAAGGCGCGTCGAGTGGAATTTTTAGATAGCGCACGCCGTTGGATTCTGGCGTTGGGAATTCACCGGCGCGCATGTTGACCTGCACTGAGGGGAAGATCAGCGCGGGCATCGGTAACGTGGCATCCCGCGCCTCGCGCATCGCAACAAATTCCTCCTCCGGGATGCCATCGCGCACATGGATGTTGTTCGCGCGCTCGTCCGCTACCGTGGTCACGTAGCGTAGTTCCCGGCCGCCAGGCTTGTAGTCGTGGCACATGTAAACGCAAGTCTCTGGCGGGAGGCTCAGCAACTTGCCAATGGAACGGTAAAGAGTGCCTGCGTCGCCGCCCGGAAAGTCGCAGCGGGCGGTGCCATAGTCGGGCATGAATAGCGTGTCGCCGACGAAGGCTGCCATCTCATGGCCGTCGCTGTCGCTGATCACATAGCTCATGCAGGCCGGTGTGTGGCCGGGCGTGTGCAACGCCCGCGCCTGCAGGCTGCCGATGGCAAAGGTATCGCCATCGTTCAGTAGTCGGTCGAACTGGCACCCCTCGCGCGAGAATTCCGGCCCGGCATTGAACAGCTTGCCGAAGACCTTCTGTACTGCGGTGATCTGGTTCCCAATAGCGGTCTGTCCGCCGAGTCTTCGCTTTATATATGGCGCGGCCGAGAGATGGTCGGCATGGACATGAGTTTCGAGAATCCATTGCACGGTCGCATCCAGTTCCTGCACGCGCGCTACCAGCCGGTCGGCGCTGGTGGTGCGGGTGCGGCCGGACTTCGGGTCGTAGTCGAGCACGCTGTCGATAAGGGCGCATTGCCGGCTGGAGCTATCGAGCAAAATGTAGCTTAGGGTCCCGGTATCGGGGTCGAAGAAGGCGTCGACTTCCATAGACGACGAGGAATTTTGGGCTGGTGTCATCGTGGGCTTGTGATCGGAGCGCCGAAATGGCGTCTCGGTGGGCCGGCGCAAGGCCGGCGTTTTCATTAGTCTGCTTACGTTGAGCGCAAAGAGCGGTCAGGGATCTACGCAAGTGCCTTGAACATGTCCTCGACCACCTTCTTGGCGTCGCCGAACACCATCATGGTCTTGTCCATGTAGAACAGCTCGTTGTCCAGGCCGGCGTAGCCGGCCGCCATCGAGCGCTTGTTGACGATGATGGTCTTGGCCTTGTACGCCTCCAGGATCGGCATGCCGGCGATCGGCGACTTGGGATCGGTCTTGGCCGCCGGGTTGACCACGTCGTTGGCGCCCAGCACCAGCACCACGTCGGCCTGGCCGAACTCGCTGTTGATGTCTTCCATCTCGAAGACCTGGTCGTACGGCACCTCGGCCTCGGCCAGCAGCACGTTCATGTGGCCGGGCATGCGGCCCGCCACCGGGTGGATCGCGTACTTCACGGTCACGCCCTTTTCCGTGAGCGCTTCAGTCAGCTCCTTGAGCGCGTGCTGGGCCCGCGCGACCGCCAGGCCGTAGCCCGGCACGATGATGACCGTCTCCGCATTGCCCATCAGGAAGGCGGCGTCATCGGCCGAACCCGATTTCACGTTGCGCTGGGCCTGCCCTGACGGGCCGCTCGCGGCGGCGGCGTCGCCGCCGAAGCCCCCGAGAATCACGTTGAAGAACGAGCGGTTCATGGCCCGGCACATGATGTACGAGAGGATTGCACCGGACGATCCCACCAGCGAGCCTGCTATGATCAGCATTGGGTTGTTCAGCGAGAAGCCGATGCCCGCCGCCGCCCAGCCCGAGTAAGAGTTCAGCATTGACACCACCACCGGCATGTCGGCGCCGCCGATCGGGATGATGATCAGCACGCCCAGCACGAAGGCGATCGCCAGCATGACCAAGAACGGCAGCCAGTCCTGCGTCAGGAAGAATGCAATGCCAAAGCCCACCATTGCCACCGCCAGCAGCAGGTTCAGCCAGTGCTGGCCGGCAAACACCACCGGCGCGCCCTGGAACAGGCGGAACTTGTAGCGCCCGGCCAGCTTGCCGAAGGCGATCACCGAACCGGAGAAGGTGATGGCGCCGACAAAGCAGCCGATAAACAGCTCGATGCGGTTGCCCAGCGGGATGTCATGCGAACCGGCAGCCGTGATGCCGAACGCTGCAGGCTCGGCCACTGCCGCCACCGAGATAAACACCGCGGCCAGGCCGATCAGCGAGTGCATTGCCGCGACCAGCTCGGGCATCTTGGTCATCTGGACCTTCTTCGCCACGTAGGCGCCGATGCCACCTCCCACCACCAGCGCGGCCAGGATCAGTGCCAGGCCGGTGCCCGGCGCGGCGTCGGCCCCGCCGGACAGCAGCTCGCTCCTCAGCTTGAAGATCAGCGCCACCGTCGTGAGCGCCGCCACCACCATGCCGGCCATGCCGAAGACATTGCCGCGCCGCGCCGTGGTCGGGTGTGACAGCCCCTTGAGCGCCTGGATAAAGCAGGCCGACGCGCCCAGGTACGACAGCGTCACCATATTCATCGACAGGCCATTCATTGCGCCACCTCCGCCAGTTTGCCGCCAGGCTGACCCTTGGCTTCAGCCTGCGCCCTGGGTGCCTTCTTCCTGAACATCTCCAGCATGCGTTGCGTGACCAGGAAGCCGCCGAACACATTGACCGCCGCCAGTGCTACCGCCAGCGTGCCCATGGCGCGGCCAACGTAGCCTTCGGTCAGGCCGGCGGCGAGCATGGCGCCGACGATGATGATGGCCGAGATCGCGTTGGTCACCGCCATCAACGGCGTGTGCAGCGCGGGGGTGACCGTCCAGACCACGTGGTAGCCCACGTAGATCGCCAGTACAAAGATGATCAGGTTGATCACCGTGTGGCTAACCATTTCCATCGATATCTCCTTGATTGCCGGTTCAGCTGGCCAGCGCCAGTTGCTCGCGCCGCGTCATCAGGCAGGCCGCGACGATGTCGTCGTCGGGGTTGATCGCGAGCTTGCCGTCCTTGTTGATCAGCAGCTTGAGGAAATCCAGCACGTTGCGCGCATAGAGTGCCGAGGCGTCGGCCGCCACCATGCTGGCCAGGTTGGTATGGCCGATGAGGGTGACGCCATGGCGCTCGACCACTTCGTCGGCCACCGTCAGCGGGCAGTTGCCGCCCTGCGCGGCGGCCAGGTCGACCACCACCGAGCCCGGCTTCATCTGCTGCACGGTCGCTTCCTG
>NZ_JADGMP010000024.1:0-1300 GCF_015549295.1 Cupriavidus sp. IK-TO18 | reverse complement strand
TAATGCCGTTCAGTTAAGTCTGAACGGCATTTTTCTTTGCAGGGGTTGTAAACAAGGTGTCGAGCTGTTAACTTGCCGTTCCGATGCTATCGGAACAAGTCCACGCCACCCTTGAGCTTAGTGAGCCGGCCAGTTTTGCCCGGCTCAGCGAGCACCTGCCGATGGCTTGGATTGAGCAAGCGCTGGCAGCCTCGGGGACAGCGTCCGTTCGCCGGCGCCGACTGCCAGCAGAGCAGGTGGTCTGGCTGGTCATCGCGCTGGCGCTCTATCGGCACCAATCGATTCCCGATGTGCTGGAGACGCTGGACCTGGCACTGCCCAACGATGCCAACGCCTGTGTCAGCAAGAGCGGGATCGCCCAAGCCCGCGAGCGGCTTGGAGACAAGCCTCTGTTGTGGCTGTTCGAGCAGACCGCACGGGCGTGGGTGGCTCAGGATGCTGCGCACTACAAATGGAAGGGCTTGGCGCTTTACGCCATGGATGGGACCACCTTCCGCACTGCCGATAGCCCTGAGAATCGCCTCCACTTTGGCGCGCAGAGCTACGCCAGCGGCAAGGTCGCCAGCTATCCACAAGTCCGCGGGGTCTCGNNACGATCTTTGACAAGGGCTTTCTGGCCGCAGAGATCCTGTGGGGCTTGCGCATGGGCGGCAGCGAGCGCCACTTCCTGATCCCCGCTAAGAAGAATCTGCAGTGGGAGTTGCTCTCAGGCAACGAGGGCGATGGCATCGTCCAGATGAAGGTCTCGCCTCAGGCTCGCCGCAAGAATCCTGCCTTGCCAGAGACTTGGACAGCTCGCGCGATCCGGGACGAGGACTCAGACCGCGTCCTGTTGACCTCGTTGACAGACCGTCGGCGCTTCAAGGCAGCCGACATCATTGGGTGCTACAAGCGCCGTTGGGAAATCGAAACCAGCTATCGAGAACTGAAGCAGACGATGCTCGGGGCCGAACTGACCTTGCGCAGCCGCCAGCCTGAGGGCGTGCATCAGGAAATCTGGGGGGCACTGATTGCGTACAACCTGGTGCGTCTGGAGATGGCCAAGGCTGCGCTCGAGGCCCGCGCCGAGCCCACCGACTTGAGCTTTGTGCTGGCCTTGCGCCTGATACAGGGCGAGTTGATCTGGGCAGCCGGCATGGCCCCAGGCAAGCTGCCGGCCCACCTGCAGCGCATGCGCGCCAAACTTCAGTTGGCGATCGTCCAAAAGCGACGGGGGCGTAAGTGCCCCCGTGAAGTCAAAGCCCTGCCTAAGCGCTACACCGTCCGGTTCCTCAGAAAGGACCTTAACTGAACGGCATTA
>NZ_JADGMP010000023.1:0-1137 GCF_015549295.1 Cupriavidus sp. IK-TO18 | reverse complement strand
GCGTTCGAAGATCGCGGCAATGCCCTGCCCGCCGCCGATGCACATCGTCACCAGCGCGTAGCGGCCTTGCACCCGTTGCAGCTCGTACAGCGCCTTGACCGTGATCAGCGCGCCGGTGGCGCCGATCGGGTGGCCCAGCGAGATGCCCGAGCCATTCGGGTTGACCTTGGCCGGGTCCAGGCCCAGCGCCTTGGTCACGGCGCAAGCCTGCGCGGCGAAGGCCTCGTTGGCTTCGATCACGTCCAGGTCCGACACCTGCAGGCCGGCGCGTTCCAGCGCGATCTTCGTCGCCGGCACCGGGCCGATGCCCATGGTCTTCGGATCGACGCCGGCATGGCCGTACGAGACCAGGCGCGCCAGCGGCTTCAGGCCGCGGCGCTCGGCCTCGGCGCGCTCCATCATCACCACTGCGGCGGCGGCATCGTTCAGGCCCGAGGCATTGCCGGCCGTGACGGTGCCGTTTTCCTTGGCGAACACCGGCTTGAGCTTGGTCATGTCGTCCATGGTCGCGTCATGGCGCACGTGCTCGTCGGTGTCGAACGTCACATCGCCCTTGCGGCCCTTGCTCACCACCGGGACGATCTGGTCCCTGAAATAGCCGGCCTTGATCGCGGCGGACGCGCGGCGGTGCGATTCCAGCGCGGCTTCGTCCTGCTGCGCACGCGAGATGTCGTATTCCCTGGCCACGTTCTCGGCCGTGACACCCATGTGGATGCGGTGGAACGGGTCGTGCAGCGCGCCCAGCATCATGTCGACCAGGCCGGCGTCGCCCATGCGGGCGCCCCAGCGGGCCGCGGGCGCCAGGTACGGGGCGCGGCTCATGCTTTCGGCACCGCCGCCGATGGCGACGTTGGCATCGCCCAGCAGGATGGTCTGCGCGGCGCTGACGATGGCCTGCAGGCCCGAGCCGCACAGGCGGTTCACGGTCAGCGCGGGCGCGTTGATCGAAACCCCGCCGTTGACCGCGGCAACGCGGCCCAGGTACATGTCGCGCGGCTCGGTCTGGATCACGTTGCCGAACACCACGTGGCCGACGTCGTCGCCGGATACCTGCGCGCGGGCCAGCGCCTCGCGCACCACCAGCGCGCCCAGTTCGGCCGGCGCCACGTCCTTCAGGCTGCCGCCAAAGGTCCCGAT
>NZ_JADGMP010000022.1:0-2192 GCF_015549295.1 Cupriavidus sp. IK-TO18 | reverse complement strand
CGGAACACGCCGGCATGCGACTGCATGTTCTTGCGGATGTCGTTGGCGACGTCCTGCGTGTATTCACCCGACGACGTGGCCTGCAGCTTGGCCAGGCGCGACATCGCGAGGTCAGCGGCGTCGGCCGGCAGCGGCTTGTGTTCCTTCTGCTTCAGGTTCTGCGCGATGATGTGGTTGCCGGCGGCACGGCCGAACACCACCAGGTCGAGCAGCGAGTTGGTGCCCAGGCGGTTGGCGCCGTGCACCGACACGCACGAGCATTCGCCGATCGCGTAGAAGCCGTTGACGACCTCGTTCGGGTTGCCGTTCTTCGGCACCACGACCTGGCCGTGGTAGTTCGTCGGGATGCCGCCCATCTGGTAGTGGATGGTCGGGACCACCGGGATCGGTTCCTTGATCGCGTCGACGTTGGCGAACTTCATGCCGATTTCGCGGATCGACGGCAGGCGCTTCATGATGGTCTCGGCGCCGACGTGGGTCAGGTCGAGCAGCACGTAGTCGCCGTTCGGGCCGCAGCCGCGGCCTTCCTTGATTTCCTGGTCCATCGAGCGCGAGACGAAGTCGCGCGGCGCCAGGTCCTTCAGCGTCGGCGCATAGCGTTCCATGAAACGCTCGCCGTCCTTGTTGCGCAGGATCCCGCCTTCGCCGCGCACGCCTTCGGTGATCAGCACGCCCGCGCCGGCCACGCCGGTCGGGTGGAACTGCCAGAACTCCATGTCTTCCAGCGGCACGCCCGCGCGTGCGGCCATGCCCAGGCCGTCACCGGTGTTGATGAAGGCGTTGGTCGACGCAGCGTAGATACGGCCGGCACCGCCGGTCGC
Source organism: Cupriavidus sp. IK-TO18 (assembly GCF_015549295.1). NCBI lineage: Bacteria > Pseudomonadati > Pseudomonadota > Betaproteobacteria > Burkholderiales > Burkholderiaceae > Cupriavidus > Cupriavidus sp. IK-TO18. The sequence goes on along the minus strand of NZ_JADGMP010000022.1, from coordinate 1,371 downwards.
GAACAGCGTGGTCTTGGCTTCGAGGATGTAGACCTCGCCGGTTTCCATTTCCAGCGCGGTCACGCCCAGCACGTCGCCGTCCTGGTCGCGGATCAGGTCCAGCGCCATCCACTCGACGAAGAAGTGGGTCTTGGCGCGCACGTTGCGCTGGTACAGCGTATGCAGCAGCGCGTGGCCGGTACGGTCCGCCGCGGCGCAGGCGCGCTGCACCGGCTTCTCGCCGTAGTTGGCGGTGTGGCCGCCGAACGGGCGCTGGTAAATCGTGCCGTCCGGGTTGCGGTCGAACGGCATGCCGAAGTGCTCGAGTTCGTACACGACCTTCGGCGCTTCCCGGCACATGAACTCGATCGCGTCCTGGTCGCCCAGCCAGTCCGAGCCCTTGATGGTGTCGTAGAAGTGATAGTGCCAGTTGTCTTCGCTCATGTTGCCCAGCGAAGCACCGATGCCGCCCTGCGCCGCCACGGTGTGCGAGCGGGTCGGGAACACCTTGGACAGCACGGCCACGTTCAGGCCGGCTTCCGCGAGCTGGAGGGATGCGCGCATCCCGGCGCCGCCAGCACCGACGATGACCACGTCAAAGCGGCGACGCGGCAATCCAGTCTTGACTGCGACCATTTATTACACCCTCCAGAGAATCTGAGCAGCGTAGCCCGCGCAACCGACGAGCCACAGAATCGTAAGAACTTGCAGCACCAGGCGCACTGCCATCGGCTTCACATAGTCCATCCAGATGTCGCGCACGCCGATCCAGGCGTGATACAGCAGCGACAGGATGGTCAGGAACGTGATGATCTTCATCCACTGGTTGGCGAAGAGCCCTGCCCACGCTTCGTACGAAGCGCCGTTCGACAGCAGGAAGGCAATGGCCAGCACCACGGTGAACACCACCATGATCACGGCCGTGACGCGTTGCGCGAGCCAGTCTTTCAGGCCGTAATGGGCGCCGACGACCAGGCGCTTGGGACCGATATTGTTGTTTGCCACCGTGATTCTCCTCAGAACAGGCCGAACAGCTTCAGGCCGAAAATCAGGGTAAGCAGCAGGCTGACAACCAGCACGCCGATGGCAGACTTGGCCGAGGCGGGCTTGGAAACACCAACGTGCACATCCAGCAGCAGAAAGCGGATACCGGCGCAGAAATGATGCAGATAACCCCAGATCAGGGCCAGCACAACCAGCTTGACAAAGCCGCCGGACAACAGGGCCGAGAACTTTGCGAAGCTCAGTTCGGAGGTAATGCTCTGCTCGAACAGGTACAGGACGAAGGGAAGGAGGAGGAACATCAAGGCACCGCTCACGCGATGCAGGATGGATACCTTGCCGGCCCAGGGCAACCGGTATTTCGCGATCTGCGAGATACCGATATTCCGG
>NZ_JADGMP010000021.1:0-19949 GCF_015549295.1 Cupriavidus sp. IK-TO18 | reverse complement strand
GAGCGTCGGCCGGAATTCGTGAAATTTTCGCCAAATATGGCCTAACGAATTGATCTATAAGGGGAATTTTGCATCCTTCTGCTCATCGTCAAGCGCCACGGGCACTGCATGGCTGATCGGCTCAAATCACCGACATTCAGCATGTCCGACCTCTATGCCGGTTTGACCGACAATGCGGACTTTCCGGCGGTACCGAAGTCGCCAGTTATCCGTACTAGGCTACGGTCAACGGCCGCCTGAGCAAGTGCTTCATACGTATCAATTGGCAGCACGGTTATTTCGAGGGAAGAGCATCGCAGCGGCTAGGAAGTGATTAACGTTCGACAGCCTTGCCGCCACAATCGGTTACACGGTCTACCCTCCGTGTCCAGCGCCAGCCCGCTATAGGTCAGGTAGAATCCCGCCCTATGTCGCGCGTGATTGCCATCCTCCTGATGCTGATCCTGCCGCTGCAGGCATTGGCCGCAGCGCAGCGGCAACTCGCGCATTCAGCGGGCTTCCCGCCGGACCATATGGCGGCGCACGCCGAACATGTCCCCCATCATCACGATGACGACGGGGAAATCGCGTTCGACGATTCCCCAGCATCCGCGTCGCACCAACTCGACTTCGACTACGGCACTCACTTCCAGGCACCGCTGCCAGCAGGCCTGCTGCTGCCGTTGTCGCAGCAGACGCAACCCGAGCCGTTATTCCTCGGCGGCCGAATGCCTGACCCCCGCGGCAGTCCCCCCTTACGCCCCCCTCACGCGCCCGCCTGACGGCGGGGCACTGACCTCTTGATTGCATACCGTGGCGCAATAGCTTGAATAGGCTGCGCCGCGCCCCGCCGCATTGCTTGTGCTATCGCGATTTGCGTTGGGGATTCCATGCAGAAGTTTTTCATTTCGATTATTGCGGCCGCACTGCTGGCGCCGTCGGCCTATGGCCAGCCAGCACCGGCGGATCTGCACGCGCTTTTCAATACCGCATGGGAGCGGTCCGTTGCATTCCAGGCGACCGAGGGGCGGCGTCTGGAGGCGGCGGCAAGTCGGGTCCAGGCGGATTCGCTGATCGCCGGGCCACCCACGCTGGGCCTGCTGCACCGGGATGACCGCTGGACCGAAAAGCGCGGCCTGCGCGAGAGCGAGGTTCAGCTTGGCGTCCCGGTGTGGATGCCAGGCCAGCGTGCGGCACGCGGTGACTTGGCCGACGCACAAGCCGCCGAGGCTGAAGCGGGCACTGCTTTGGCGCGCCTGAACGTTGCCGGGGAGGTGCGCGAGCGTGTCTGGCAGCTCGTGGCCGCGGAGGGGGAGCGCGATGTGGTGCGACGCCGGGTAGAGATCGCCGCGTCGTTACGCGACGATGTGCGGCGGCGCGTCACCGCTGGCGATCTCGCGCGTACCGATCTGCTGCTGGCGCAGCAGGATTATTTGGCGGCCCAGGGCCTGCTTGCCGACAGCGATGCCCGCCTGGTAGATGCCAGGGCGCGGCTGCTGCAAGCGACCGGTGTATCGGCGCTGCCGCTGCGATATGTCGAAGCGGCAGCGCCCGTGGGCGATACTGGTGCCAGTAACGTGGGTCATCCGCGGCTGGAAGCGGCGCAGCGGGCCGTGCTGCGTAGCGAGCGCCAGGTGGGCTACCTGCGCAAATCGCGCCGTGACCCGCCAGAGGTCGGTGTGATGTACCGCAACGACCGCGCGGGCGGTGGCATGCCCAGTGACCAGACCATTGGTCTGTTCGTCAAGATCCCGTTTGCCACCGATGCGCGCAATTTGCCACGTGAGACCGCTGCGCAGACGGATCTGATGACAGCGCGAGCCGAGTTCGATCGTACCGAACGCAGCGTCCGCTCCGATGTCGACGCGGCACAAGCGGCGCTGTCGCTCGCGGAGCAGCAGCTCAAACTCACCGAAGAGCGCAGCGCCACGCTATCCGAACGGGCGGCGCTGCTGCGCAAGACCTTCAACGCCGGCGAAATCGGCTTGCCCGAAGTGCTGCGCGCACAGAACCAGGCCCTCGAAGCTGAAGCCGACCTGGCGCGCCAGCACGCCCGACGCGGCATCGCCGTTGCCAACCTGAACCAGGCTCTCGGAGTTCTGCCATGATCCGCCAGTTCTTTCTTATCCTGCTTTTTTCCCTCGCCTGCGCCGCGCATGCCGCGCCTGGTGCCCATGGCCCCAACGGCGAGCACCTTGACGCGCCGGCGAGCACCGGTGCCGCGGCCAACGCCCAGCCCATCATCGAAGCCAATACGGAAGCGTTCGAGCTGGTTGGCACGCTGGCCGCTGATGAGCTGTCGGTGATGGTCGACCGCTACGTCACCAATGAGCCGGTGCTGAACGGCACGCTGGAGGTCGAGTTCAACGGCATCAAGGCACAAGGCAAGCTGCACGCCGACTTCGGCGATTACTCCTTTACCGACGAGAAACTCCTCAAGGCACTGCGCCAACCGGGCAACCATGCGCTCGTGTTCACGCTGGTTGCCGGAAATGAGTCGGACCTGATCGAGGGCACCCTGAACGTTGCCGCGGACGCGCACGCCCATGGCCTCGGGGCTTTCTGGCAAGCGCACTGGCCGTGGGTCGTCCTGCTTGTGGCGGTTGTCCTGGCTGCCGCAGCCTGGGGCGTGAAGCGCCGCAATCTCCAAAAGAAGAACTGAGGCCCGACATGCTGAAGACAACCACTTTTGCAACGATCGCCATCGCGCTGGCTGCCTGCGCAACCATGCCAGCACTGGCCGGTCCCGGCGCACACGGGCCCGGTGGCGAACACCTTGATGCACCGGGAGCGGTGTCCGGCAGCGGCGGCCTGGCCCGGCTGCCCGACGGCAGTGTCCAGGTGCCTAAGCTCGCGCAACGCCGCATGGGCATACGGACCACGATGCCGCAGGAAGCCTTGCACCCCGTGACGGTAGAGCTGAATGCCGTGGTGGCGATCGACCCCAACGCGGGCGGGCGCCTGCAGGCAGGTCACGCAGGCTGGATCGAGCCGCCGCCGGGTGGCTTCCCGGTGTTGGGCCAGCGCGTAAGGAAGGGTCAGGCGCTGGCCGTGCTACGGCACAAGAATGAACCCTTTGATATCGGCAACCAGCAGGCCCAGTTTGCCAACCTGAGCGCCAGCCTGAAGCTGGCCCAGCAACGGCTGCAGCGGCTGGCGTCGCTGCAGGACAGCATCCCGCGCAAGGAGATCGAAGCCGCCCGCGCCGAGGTCCAGAGTCTTTCCGGCCAGCGCGAGGCGGTGGGCAAAAGTCTGCACCAGACGGACACGCTGACCGCGCCGGCCAGTGGCGTCATTGCCACGGCCAATGTGCTGGCGGGTCAAGTGGTCGCCGCTGACGACTTGCTGTACGAAGTGGTTGACCCGGCCCGGATGCTGATCGAGGCCAACACCGCGGATGCCTCGCTTGCCAACCGTATCGAGGGCGGGACCCTGGGCCGGCCGGACGGAGGCAAGCTGGATTTCATCGGCGCCGGCCGTAGTCTGAAGAATGGCGCCGTGCCGCTGATGTTCCGGCTGACGGGCAATGCGGCGCCGCTTGCCGTCGGGCAGCCAGTGACCGTGGTTGCTACGCTGACTGATACGGTCAAGGGCATCGCCTTGCCAAGCGAGGCCCTGGTCCGCAATGCCAGCAACCTGCCGGTGGTTTGGATCAAGTCCGGCTCGCAGCGCTTTATCGCCCAGCCGGTTGAAGCCCGCGTGCTGAATGCGGCAACAGTTGTCGTGGTCAAGGGACTGTCACCGGAGAACCGGGTGGTGGTGTCCGGGGCGGCACTGATCAACCAGATCCGCTAAAGGGGCGCGCATGTTCAACTGGATTGTTCGCGCGAGCCTCGGCAACCGGCTGCTGGTATTGGCCGTCGCCTTAATCCTGATGGTGTACGGCGGCCTCACCGCATGGCGCACGCCTGTGGATGTTTTCCCGGACCTCAACAAGCCGCTGGTCACCGTGATCACCGAAGCCGGCGGTATGGCGCCACAAGAAGTGGAGCTGCTGGCGTCGTTCCCGATCGAGACCGCGCTCAATGGCATGCCTGGCGTCACGCGGGTTCGCTCGGTGTCGGGCGTTGGCTTGTCCATCGTCTATGCCGAGTTCGACTGGGGCAGCGATATCTACCGAAACCGCCAGCTTGTGTCGGAGCGGCTGGCGCTGGTGAAGGAGCAGTTGCCGGGCGGGCTGACGCCCATTCTCGGGCCGGTCTCGTCAATCATGGGCGAAATCATGCTGATCGCGTTGCCGATCGACCCATCCAAGGCCAGTCCGATGCAGGCGCGCGAGTACGCAGATTTCGTGCTGCGGCCGCGCTTGTTGTCGGTGGCCGGCGTGTCGCAGGTCATCCCGATCGGCGGCGAGGTGCGCCAGCTCCGGATCGAGCCGGACACGGCGAGGATGGCGCAGTTTGGCGTGGCATTGCCACAGGTCGAAACCGCGTTGCGCGACTTCGCCGCCAATACCAGCGGCGGCTTCATCGACCTGAACGGCCGCGAATACCTGATCCGCAACCTCGGGCGCACCAATCGGCTCGACGACCTGAAAGGGCTGGCAGTCGCCTACAAGGACGGTATGCCGGTGATGCTGGAGCAGGTGGCCGGCGTGCGCTATGCCGCGGCGCTCAAGCGCGGCGATGCCGGATTCAACGGCAAGCCGGCAGTGATTGTCAGCGTGCAGAAGCAGCCCGCTGCCGACACAGTGCGCCTGACGAAGGACCTTGAAGCAGCACTGGGCGAACTGAAGCAGGGGCTGCCGCCGGGCCTGTCCGCGCCGCAGGTGCTGTTCCGGCAGGCAGACTTTATCGAGGCCTCGATCGGCAACGTGGTCGAGGCGCTGCGCGACGGCGCCATCATGGTGACCGTGATCCTGTTCGCCTTCCTGCTGAGCGCGCGCACCACCGCCATCTCGCTGGTGGCGATCCCGCTGTCGCTGGCCGTCACCGCGCTGGCCTTCCACCTGCTGGGCCAGTCGATCAACGTGATGACGCTGGGTGGCCTGGCCATCGCCATCGGCGAACTGGTCGACGACGCGGTAGTCGACGTGGAGAACATCCTGCGCCGGCTCAGGCAGCGCGCAAGCATGGAGGACCCGCCGCCCGTGCTGGAGACCATCTGGCGCGCCTCGGTCGAAGTCCGCTCCGGCATCGTCTATGCCACGCTGGTGGTGGTGCTGGTGTTCGTGCCGTTATTTGCGCTGCCGGGTATCGAGGGGCGCCTGTTCGCGCCGCTGGGTATTGCCTACATCGTGTCGATCCTGGCATCGATGCTGGTCTCGATGACGGTGACGCCGGTGCTTTCATACTACCTGTTGCCGCGAATGAAGCGGCTGGAGCATCCGGACAGCCCACTGGTGGCGTGGCTCAAGCGTGTCGATGGCAGGGTACTGGACTGGTCGTTCCCCCGCGCCAAGGCGGTGCTCGGCGTAGCCGCCGTCGCCGTCGCGCTGGCGGCTGCCACCGTGCCTTTCATGCCGCGGGCCTTCTTGCCAGCCTTCAACGAAGGCTCTCTCGTCATGTCGCTGATGTTCAATCCTGGTACCTCGCTGGCCGAAGCCAACCGCATGGGTGCCCTGGCGGAGACGCTGATCCGGCAGGTTCCGGAGGTGACGCAGGTCGGGCGGCGCACCGGCCGTGCCGAACTGGACGAACATGCCGAAGGCGTGCATTCATCCGAGATCGACGTCGACCTGAAGCGCTCCGGCCGCAGTCGGGAGCAAGTGATGGCCGCCATTCGCGCCCAGCTTGCGAGTCTCCCTGCGTCGGTGGCAATTGGCCAGCCGATTTCCCACCGGCTGGATCACTTGCTGTCCGGCGTGCGGGCACAGATTGCGCTGAAGATCTATGGCGATGATCTCGATACGCTGCGCGGCCTGGCGGAGAATGTGCGCGGGCGGCTTGCTGCCATACCAGGACTCGTCGATATCACGGTTGAGCGCCAGGTATTGATACCGCAAGTCAATGTGCGACTCGATTACCGCAAGGCTGCGCAATACGGCATCCCGGCAGGCGAGGCGCTGAAAGCCTTGCAGACGTTGTCGGACGGCACGCGCGTCACGCAGGTGATCGAGGGCGTGCGCCGCTATGACCTGGTGGTGCGGCTGCCCGATTCCGGCCGTACGCCGCAGGACCTATCCCGCGTCATGCTGGATTCGCCACGTGGCGCGGTGCCGTTGTCGGCAATCGCCAACGTCGAGGATGGCGACGGCCCGAACCAGATCGGGCGCGAGAACGGCCGCCGGCGCATTGTCGTCTACGCCAATACCGACGGCTCGGATATGTCGAAGATCATTGGCGATGTGCGCGGCGCGGTCGCGCGCGCGGGGCTGCCCGGCGGCTATTTCGTCAGCATCGAGGGGCAGTTCCAGGCGCAGGAGCAGGCCACACAACTGATCGTGTTGCTGTCCCTCGTGTCGCTGGCACTGATCTACCTGGTGCTTTACTCGCGCTACCACTCTGCGACGCTCACCCTGATCATCATGGCGAACATCCCGCTGGCGTTGATCGGCAGCGTGATCGCCATGTGGCTCGGCGGTCTGACGCTGTCGGTGGCGTCCATGGTCGGCTTCATCACGCTGACGGGCATCGCCACACGCAATGGCATCCTGAAAGTCAGCCACTACATCAACCTGTGCCGCTTTGAAGGGGAAACCTTTGGTACCCCGATGATTGTGCGCGGGTCGCTGGAGCGACTGACGCCGGTACTGATGACCGCGCTGGTTGCGGCGTTCGCGCTGGTGCCGTTGCTGGTGTCGGCCGATGCGCCCGGCAAGGAAATCCTGCATCCGGTGGCAGTGGTGATCTTCGGCGGGTTGATCAGCTCGACCATCCTGGATTCCGTGCTGACACCATTGGCGTTCTGGTTGTTCGGTCGCCTCCCGCTGGAGCGCATCCTGTCGCAGCAGCAAGGCGACGCCTACTGATTACGGGCTTTGGCAGCGACGCCCGTAAGTCGCTGCACCAACGGAGTATTCGATGAAGAAACAGATCTCAGCCATGTTGTTTGCAGGCAGCCTCGCACTGTCCGGCCTCTCCGGTCTGGCCATGGCCCACGGCGCCAAGCCCGCGCAGTACGGCGGCATCGTGCAGACTGCCAGCGACCTGCAGTTCGAGTTGGTCAACAAGGACGGCGCCGTCACCATTTACGTCGACGACCATGACAAAAAGCTGCCGGTGGCTGGTGCCAGCGGCAAGCTGACGGTGCTGACGGGCGCCCAGAAGACGGAAACGGCGCTGAACCCGGGGACGGACAATGCGCTGGTAGCGGCCGACAGGCTGCAGCTCAAAGCCGGCTCCAAGCTGGTCGCGACGATCAAGTTTGCCGACGGAAAGACCGTGACGGCACGCTTTGTGGCAAAGAAATAGAAGGACGGCCGGCGCCAAACCAGCCACTGTGAACAGCAGATGCCGGAACGAACGGGCATGCGCCCTAGTGATGGTCCGGCCATCTGGGATGAAGATCATCGATGGTGAACGGGTGCCGGTGGCTGTGGCTTCCCGTCCGCTCGCCTTCCGACAGGTGGTCCTCGAATGCCGCATCCGCCGGATGGCTGTGGTCGAGAATATTGTGATCTGCCGCTGGCCACATCCGCCAGGCAATCCCCACGCCAAGGACTGTCAGCGCAGCGAGAACGGCAAAGGTCGGTGCCATGCCTAGCCTCGCACCAAGCTGCCCGGCCAGCGGATACGTGACCAGCCAGCACGCATGCGACAGGGAAAACTGCGCGGCGAAGACTGCCGGCCGGTCGGCCGAGCTTGCCGAGCGCCGCAGCAAGCGCCCGCTGGGCGTCAACGTCATCGAGTAACCGATGCCGATCGTGAACCAGGCTGCGAGGAGTGTCGGCCATTCAGCCGGCCCTCCCACGCCCGCGATAGCGACGCCGGCCAGCAAGCCAAGCGCCATGACCGAAGCACCGGTTAGCATGGCGGGCCGGTCGGGCCGCTTGTCGAGGTACTTCGGCAGCAGCAGCGCCACGAGCATCGATCCGCATCCGAACGCGGCCAATGCAATCGGAACGTCGGTGGCGGGACGCTGCATTTTGCTTTGCACGTAGACGACAGTATTCACGATGACCATCGAACTCGCCGCCGCAGCGGCAAGGTTCAGCGCAAGCAAGCCCCTGAGGCGCGGCGTCCGCAGATAGATCGACATGCCATGGAAAGTCCTGGCGTAGATGCTTCCCGATCGCTCCACTGCCCTTGACTGAGGCAGGCGCACAGAAACAACCAGCGCAGCCGAAACGAGGAAGCCGATGACGGTGCCGGCAAACAGCCAGTGGAAGCCGATAATCGTCAATAGCGCCGCGGCCAGCGCAGGGCTGGCAAGACTTTCCAGGTCATAGGCCAGCCGTGACAACGACAATGCCCTGGTGTAGTCCTTCTCGGCGGGCAGCACGTCGGGGATCGTTGCCTGGAACGTGGGCGTGAACGCCGCCGACGCGGACTGGAGTAGGAAAATGAGAGGATAGATCTGCCAGGCTTCGGTCACGAACGGTAGCGAGGCCGCGACACCGGCACGGACCAGGTCCATCGACACCAGGAACGCGCGCCGGGGCAACCGGTTCGCGAATGCACCGACGACTGGTGCGACACCGACATAGGCGACCATCTTGATCGCCAGGGCGGTCCCGAGGACAGTGCCGGCATTCGCGCCAGCCAGGTCATAGGCGAGCAACCCTAGGGCAACCGTCGCCAGCCCAGTACCAACGAGCGCGATGACCTGCGCAAGGAACAAGTGCCGGTAGGTGCGGTCGGCCAAGACATCCAGCATTGCTGTGACTCCAGCGTTCAGCCAGGCACCTTCGGCGGCCAGTGGTGGGTTTCCGCCTGGCAGTGTTGACACCACGCATAGAGCGCGTCGTACATCACTATGCCATGGCCGAGCATCTCGTGATCGTCGGCATACACCTGCGAGAGGCCAAGGGAAATCGCATAGAGTCCGCTAGACTGCGGCGTCAGGTTGAGCTTCGATGTATCGGCGCCGCGCACGATCGCTGCCAGTTGCCGCAAGGCGGGGTCGGGCAGGCCGTACTTGTCCAGAAAGGCGTCAAAGCTGCACAGCTCACCGACATGCGACAGCTCCACGCCGGGGATGTCATAGGGAATGGCGCCGGTCTCGCCTGCCACGCGCAACACGTCGCTGGCGGGCACATAGAGAAATTCCGGCGCCTCGTCGATGAACCGGGCGATGAGCCACGGGCAAGCGATGCGGTCGATCTTGGGGCGTTCCCGCGTAATCCATTTCATGGTGGTTTCCACTCCGGTTTGTCGAGGTGGTGGCTGTGTCTGGCGGCCGGGATTCTCCTTGACTACTTATTCACGCCTCCGAAGCGATCGGCGACTCTTGCCCAATTGATGTTCTGCATGAACGCATCGACATAGGCCGCGGCTTTCGCACCATAGTCCATGTGGTAGGAGTGCTCGTACATATCCAGCGCCAGGATCGGCGTCGCGCCAGCCAGCGTATGGGCGTGGTCGGAAGCCCACTGGTTGACCAGCCGAGCGTCGCGCGGAGAGTAAGTCAGCAGTACCCAGCCCGAGCCGCCGCCAAGTGCCTTGCCCATGGCGGCGAACTCCGCTTGCCAGCGCGCAACAGAGCCGAAATCGCGTACGAGCGCCGCTTCCAGTTCACCGCCTGGACTGCCGCCGTCGCCGAGGCTGTCGAAGTACACCTCATGCAGGATCATGGAGTTGGTTGCAATCAGTTCTTCGCGCTTCAGGCCGTTCAGCATAAAGACCGGTGCGGCTGCCACGTCGAGTGCTGACAGCTCTGCGGTAATCGCATTTAGCCGCTTCACCGCGCCGCCATAGTTGTTTTCGTAATGGCTGTCGATCAGCTTCTCCGAAAAGCCAGAAAGCCGTGCCGGATCGCATGCCAGCGGTTTCATTTCGTAGCCCATGGTATCGCCCTCGTTCGTTTGATTCAGTGGTGCAACACCGGATAGACGGCAAGGCCGATCAGCGCGGCACCGGTGATGATGACTGGCTCAGGCAGCTTCTTGAATTTAAGCAGCAACGCGACCGTGCCCAGCGCCAGCAGGATGGTCGGAGCGTCGACAATCGAGCGCTTGGCCAGCACGAACACTGCACCGGTGATGGCGCCAATCGCGGCCGCCGTGACGCCATCGACAAAGGCCAGGATGGCCGGTAGTTTTCCGTACTTCTTGAAATAGGGGGCTGGCAGCACGGTGAACAAGTAGCAGGGCAGAAACGTTGCCAGTGCCGCCACGCAGGCGCCGGGCAGTCCGGCCACCAGGTAACCGATGAAGCCGACCGTGATGACCACCGGGCCGGGCGTGATCATGGCCACGGCCACTGCATCGACAAACTGCTTTTCGTTGAGCCACTGGTATTCCGTCACGACACCGCCGTAGAGGAATGGCACGATGGCGAGTCCCGAGCCGAAAACGAAGGCGCCTGCCTTGGCAAAGAACACGCCGATCTGGGTCAGCAGCGGCCAGTCCAGCGTGCTCAGCAGGCCGCTTGCTGCCGGTACCTGCGTGGCCGCAAGCGCATTGGCGCCACTCTGGCGCAGCCATTTGGGTGGGGCGCGCCAGAACCAGGCAAGCACGCCGGCTGCCAGGAACAGCCAGGCGATTTCGGACTCTGTGACGACGGTCACCGTAGCCAGCACCAGGTAGATTGCCCAGAGCAGTCTGTCCTTGCCCACACTCTTTGTGGTCAGCTTATAGGCGCTGATGGCGATGATGCCGATGACGGCGGCGCCCACGCCATAGAAGACCGATTGCATCCAGGTCAGCCCGCCAAACCGGACATAGGCCCAGCCTAGCGCCAGCACCATCAGGAACGACGGTAGCACGAAGGCCAGGCCGACCAGCGTAGCACCGCGGACTCGATAATGGACGTAGCCTAGATAGATCGCCAGTTGCGCTGCCATCGGCCCGGGCGCCAGTTGTGCCAGCGCGATGCCTTCCTTGTAGTCGCCATCGCTGATCCAGCCCCGCCGCTCCACGAGGTCGCGATGCATATAGCCGGCCAGCGCGACCGGCCCGCCAAAACCAAACGTGCCCAGGCGAAGGAAATAGAGCAGGAGCTGCCAGAGGGTATAGGCGGGCCGTTCCGAGACGTCTGGCGGTGCCATGCCGGCTTGTTGCATGCGATTCATAAAGGGGAATCCCCTGGAGAGGAAGTTGAACTCAGGGCTTCTTATTGGCCGAGAAGTGTGCGTAAAGCGAATCGAGCACCGTGCCGATTTCCGCCAGCAGGGCGTCGTCGTTGGCCAGGCGTGCTCGTGCGCCGGCCAGCATCGCTTCAAAGCCGCTGGCTTCCGGTACCGAAATGCCGCCAATGTCCAGCGCATGGACCATGGTGCCGAGCCGGCTGAGCCCGCGGTCGGATTCGAGGCCGAAGCTCGACAGCAGCACTTCAAATGAAACCCGATCGCCAACGTGGGTGAAGGTCGCGCCGTCAAAGTCAAAGCCCAGCGCATCGTCAGGGCAATCGGCAGGGCTTTCCAGCCAAAGGAACCTGGCGTGGGGATCGATGAAGCGCTGGATCAGCCAAGCGCTGGCCACGCGGTCCACCCACAGGTGGCGGCGCGTCGCCCAAAGCCGCCCTTGATACTGGGCCGGATCCCGACGAGCGATGGCCCGCGTGAGCGCCTGTGGTTCGCCCGGAGACTGGATGGTGTCGATGGCGCGGCTGAAGTCATGCCATTGGGCTTCGGCCCGGATCGACGCCTCGTTGGGGAAGAAGTCGATCATGCGGATCGCTTCGTAGGCACGCCCGTGACGGCGCAGCAGGCGATTCAGTTCGGCGCCGCCTTGGTCGGAAAGCGACTGGCGCGCATCTGACAGGGCCGCCTGCAGTTCGGCATAGTCGGCGCTGCGGTCGAACAACGCCCGGAAAGCGGCTTCTTCCTCCGGATTGGCGGCGCGGAAATTTAGCAGCCAGGCCTGGCCGCCTTCCTGCCGGGCCTCGTCGGCCAGCTCGCGCAGCTGGGCGAGCTGCGACTCGCCAGCAGGCAGAAGATAGGCGCCGTCGCGCAGTGCGGCGCAACCAATGGTCTTGATCGCACGCCAGATCCGCATCCGGGCTGTGGCGCCGGAAGTTGGTAGCGTGACGATCAGTAAGGACCAAGCATCGGTGAACGTAATCATGGGCGCATGTTAGAAGCCCATATCGCCTATTTCAATGGTGTAGATATCTCTACATTAGAGTCTTTTTAAGCACATTTCGGACCGCACCGAGGTACAAGCTGGGCTGATTGCCCAATGGATGAGGCCTTGCTGTATGACCAGTGGCGCTCCAGGTCCAGTCATCAAGGAGCGCAACACGAATGTCTGAGACTGGCCGCCAAGCGACCTTCGTCACAGCACAAGGCCCAGTCATGCTCTCGGTGTACGATGTGCGGAGGGAGCCGTCCCAATGGGGCGGGACATTGTGGCCAAGTTGAAGCTTGGGGGCAGATATGGGGTTTTCTTGCCGAAGGTTTCTCATCGCCCCTGACGATACGCTCTGGCAGCTGCCAAGCACCAAATTCCAGCGGATGTTGCGGGAGCCGGCCAACCACTGCTTGTCCGCTTTTGCCGGACAGCGTGCGCGCATGGCCGATGTGGTCGTCGAACTCGTGGCCAGGGAACCTGTGCGCGTCGTTCGAACGACGTTTTCCATGCTCACGTTCGATGCCGAAGGTCGCTTCGACCCAGGGGCATTCGACAGGCAGCAATTTGCCCTCGTGGAGTCGGTCGTTGCCCCCGTCTTCGCCGCGCCCGCGGAAGAGAGCAAGCAACCCGTCGTCGACGCGTCCGCGCGATTCATTGCGCAAGGGGGCCAATGGACTCCCTCACGAGCGTTAGCGCGCGCGATCGATGAGGCCGCGTTGGGGCAACGACGGTGCCTACGCCTGTAGGAGGTCGCGCAGGCGAGGCGCTTTGGAGGTGCGCATGCCGGCGTCGACGCTCCGCCAGTGCAAACCGGTCGGGCCGCTCCATTCGAGACCAAGGTGGGGGCCGAGCGCCTCACAAATGACAGGGACGATAGGCGCTTACCGTGGCGCGGCGGGCGCGGTGGAGGGTTGAGCTTGTTGCTCGCCCACGGTGTGGGCATGCCGCCGGTCGTCCTCGGCGTGCAGGTAGATGCCAGTCGTCTCAATCGACGCATGCCGCAGGTTCTTCTGGATAAAGCGGATATCGGTGCCGGCGTCGGCCTGGTGCGAAGCCGCGGAATGGCGTAGCCAGTGCGTCGAGGCACGCGCCAGCGTCGCCGCGCCGATCGGATCGCTCGCCTCCAACACGGCGGCCGCCCGCCGGAACACCTCCTTCGCGATCAGATAGACCGCCGTCGGCGTGAGGTGCCGCTGAGCGTCGCCTGCGATGCTCAGAATGGCCGGGCTCAGGTCGCCGGGCCCCGGCATCTGCGGCAGGCCGTGGAACGCGCGATAGCGAGCAAACTCGGCCATCAACGCGTCGCTCACGGGTACCTCGCCCTCCGCGCCGCCCTTGCCGACAACGTGCAGCCACCAGCGTCCACGCCGCTGGACGAAGTCGGCCGCCTTCGCGTGGGCGGCTTCGCTCGCGCGTACCGCCGTATGGTAGAGAAAGCGCATCACCCAGCGGCTGCGCTCGTAGTGCTGGCACTCGCGCGGCATGTCCTGCGGCCAGCTCTCGATCGATGCGAGGACCACCTGCCACAGCGCATGATCAAGATAGCGCTCGACGCGTCGCGCGCGCGAGCCACGCGTTGAGCGGCTGCGGCGCAGGGCAAGCGGATTGCCGGCGAGGTAGCCGGCCGCGACAAGATAGTCGAGCAGTCCGGAAAGGATGCCGAGCGCCTGACGGCGGCTGCGCTCGGCGAGCGCCCCCTCGAACAGGCGCCTCGCCCCGCCGCGGCGCGGCAGCGCCAGGTCGGTCCAGTCCGCCGTCGGCGCGGCCAGAAACCGCTCATAGAGTAGGAAATCCTCGCGGGTGAGGCTGGAGAGCGGCTTGCCCAGCGTGCGCGTTGCCCAGACGAGCAGCCGCACCACTTCCTTTCGGTAGCTGCGCAGCGTGTGCGGCGAGCTGGCGTACTCGGCAAGCCACAGGCGTACGGCCTCGAGGTCGGTATCCGCAGTGATTTGTCGGATCGTGCCGCGCGCCCGGTTAGTGCCGTCATGGCCGTCCAGTGCGGCGGGCAGCGCGATTGGCAGGAGCGATTCGAGGGCTGGAGCGGGCAGGTTCATGGACTGGCACGATTTTGCGGCGGGGTTCCGCATCGTACACCTGTGAACATTACGATTATGCGCGTTATCGTAAATTTCTGGTGCTTGTGATTACGCATATAACGTAATACGATCAAATACATTACGTAGAATCACAAAATCCCACCCTCTCAGCCCGCTTCCGCCCATGAGCCGTATCAGCGATACCCGTCTACGCACCCGTGAATCCGCCGCGCGCCTGGTTGCCGCGGGCCGGCACGCGCATGAGCTCACCGTCGACCTGATCTACGCCGAGATTCGCCAGGGCAGCCGTACCACCATCAACGACGAGCTGAAGCTGTGGAAGGACGAGCAGGCGCGCAACGACGCGCTCTCCGCCGCACTGCCGCCAGCAGTCGCCAACGCGATGCTGTCGGTCTGGGCGTTGGCCGTCGCGCAGGGAGAACAGGTCTTCGCGCAGCGCAGCGGGGAGTTTGAGGCCGAAGTGGCCGCCGCCACCACGCGCGCCGAATCGCTGCAGTCCGCCAACACGGGGTTGCAGGCGGAAGTGCAAACATTTCGCGCCCAGGTTGACGACCTGCAGGCGCGGCTCGCCACCGCGCTGGCCGATCAGGCCCGGGGCCAGACCCAGCTGGAGGCTGCCATCCGGCAGGCCGAATCCGCCGCGGCTGAGCGCGACGCCGTGCGCGCGCAATCGGAACAGGCTTTGCACGAAGCGCAGTTCACCCATGCCCGCGAACTGGAAGCTGTGCGGGGCGCCCGTGCCGAACACGAGGCCGCCCTGCGGGCGGAGGTCGACCAGGCCACTGCCCGGCTCGAGGGCGTGCAGAAGCTCGTCATGCTGCAGACCGAGGAAGCGCGTGAAGCCCAGCGTCGCGCGGAAGCAGCCCTTTCGAAGACCCGCCAGCGCAACGAGCAACTTGTGGCCGACGGGCAGCGCCTTTCCGCCGACGCTGCAGAACACCGGCGGCTGGCCGAACGGCATGAAAAACAGCTCGCCGGTGTCATGGAAGAGGCGCGCGAATTGCGGCGCGAGCGCGATTCCCTGACCCAGCAGGTCGCCCTGCTGCAGGGCCAGCTCAAGGGCCGCGACGAGTCTGCGCCAGCGCGTACAGCCAGACGTCGCGCCAGCTGAGCCAACAGCGAGCAACGGCTTTCGGATTCCCGCGGAACGCGTCAGCGCCCGCGCTACAATCGGGCCTTCGGTCATCGCCTGCGGGCGCTGGCCCGATGCAGTGCCATGAGCAACCGCCCGACAGGAATCCGAGCCTCATGAACACGAACGAACCACAAACACCAGCCTGGCAGCCGATCGCTGCGCTGCCGGTCATTCTTGATCTCGCCGGCGCCCAGATTGAAGAGGTGCAGGCCACCTTCGACGCCCTGATCCGGTGCCGGTCGCGACCCCATGTGCTTGACGGCGCCACCCTGGCCCGGACGCGCCAGGTCTACGGCGAACAACGGGATTTTCTGCCGATCCAGCGCGAGCAGGTGGCACGGTGGCTATCCGGGCCGCTCACGGCGCAGGAGCGCGAAGCCCTTGCTCATCTGAGCGCGCGGATCGACCGACTGGCGGCGCTGCTCGACGATCTTCTCGCACTGGCAGACGAGCTGCCGCACGGCACGATCGAACGGATCATGGGCATGAGCGATGCGGACCTTGCGGCAGCGGTGTTATCGGGCTCGCTCAAATTGCCGCAACGCTGACAGGCGGAAAATGCAGCAACGGTACCGGCTGGCTCAATTCCGGCGGCACCTATGAACCCGATCTCCGAAACCGCGTACCCGTCACTGCCAGCGGAGGTTGCCGCGGAGGAGTTGCAGGCCGTCTACACGCCCAGCGCCGCCGAAATCCGCTTCGTGTACGGCCAGTTCCGGCAGGCGCCAACGCGCGTACTGATTCTGACGCAGCTGAAACTGCTCCAGCGTCTGGGATACATGCCGCCACTGTCAGACGTGCCGCCTGAAATCGTCGCCCATATTTGCGCGGTGCTCAAGGTCCGAACGCCGCCCCGCACAGCGATCAAGCGCTATGACAGATCGGGCAGCAAGTCTAGGCACCAGAAGGTGCTGCGCGAATTTGTCGGCATCCGGGTCGTGGATGCGCTGACCCATGAATGGCTTGCTGTCGTCGCGGCCATCGCGGCGCGCACGAAGGCAGAGTTACCGGACATCGTCAACGTGCTGCTCGAAGAGCTCATCAGGCAGCGCTACGAACTGCCGCCGCTGGCCACACTCTCGCGCATTGCGGCTTCCGCCCGCAGTCAGCTGCATGAGGCCATCTACCAGGCCTTCTCCGAGGCGTTGGACGAGCCGCTCAGAGCCCGCCTCGACGGTCTCTTCAGCAACCGGGCGGGACGCACGCCCTGGGACGAATTGAAGCGGGAACCCAAACGGCCGAGGCCGCGCGAGGTCGCAAGCTTCCTCAAGCACATCCAGACCATGAACGAACTGGCCGACGGCCTACCGCCGCCGCCGGAAATGCTCTCGGTCCCCAAGCGCATGCAACTCGTCCTTGAAGCACGGGCCCTCGACGTACATGAGATGCGCGTGCTCAAGCCAGCGAAGCGCTACACGCTTGCTGTGCTATTCATCCTTGCGCAACTGCAGAAGGCACTTGATGACGTCGCGGAAATCTTCATCAAGACGGTCCGCAACCTGGAAGGCACGGGGGAACTGCGCATGAAACAGTATCGGCTGGCCCACGCGGACGAGCTCGAATCGCTCGTCAGTCAGTTTCGAGACGTGCTCCACATCCTGCAGGACGATGAGGCGCCGCCCGCCGAGCGCATTGCGCGCATGAGGGCATCCCTCAATGACGATCCCGGCAACGCCCTGAACCGATGCAACGAGCACATCGCATATACCGGCAATCACGCCATCCCGTTTCTGCTGGCCCCCTACAGGAATCTGCGGTCACTGCTGTTCCAGTGCCTCGATATCCTGTCACTGCGATCGAGCTCCCAGGACGATGCCCTGCTCGGCGCGCTCGCTTGGATCCAGCAGTACCGGGCGTCACGTCGCGAATACCTGCTGCTGGGCGACGCGGACCTCGCGGAGCTGCCGCTCGACTGGATGCCAGAGAAGTGGGAGAAATTTGTCTTCCCAGACGGTCGGTCCGCTCGACTGCTGCACCGGAAATATTTCGAGTTATGCGTGTTTAGCCAGCTCAGGCGCGAGCTAAACTCCGGCGACGTTTTCGTCGAGCACAGCGACCAGTACGACGACCCCCGTGAACACCAAGTTTCGTGGGAGGAATTTCGCGAGGAACTGCCGCGCTATGGTGAACTTGTTGACTTCCCGGTCGATGGCCGGGCCTTCGTCCAGCAACTGAAGGACAAACTCAGCGCACTGGCCGACGAGGTCGACGCTGCCTTTCCGGAGAACGACTACGTCGAGATTGGCGAACAAGGTCTGATTCTCCACAAGCTCGAGAAGAAGGCCGACCCGCCAAACAAGATATTGATCGACCAGGCCATCACGGCGTCGATGCGGCCGGTCAGCATCCTTGACATCCTGACCGAAACCGAACAGTGGCTCGATTTGCACCGACTGTTTGGCCCGTTATCCGGCTTCGAGGCAAAAATCGACGAGCCGCGCAAGCGCTTCATCACGACGCTGTTCTGCTATGGGTGCAATCTCGGGCCGGCGCAGACGGCACGCTCGGTAAAGAACCTCAGCCGCAAACAGGTCGCCTGGCTGAATCTGCGCCACGTGACCGAAGAGCGCCTGGACAAGGCCATCGTCAGGGTCATCAACGCCTACAACCAATTTGCGTTGCCGAAGTTCTGGGGTTCCGGAAGCCGAGTTTCGGCCGACGGCACGAAATGGAATCTCTACGAACAAAATCTGCTGTCCGAATATCACATCCGGTACGGCGGCTACGGCGGTATTGGTTACTACCACGTGTCAGACAAGTACATCGCGCTCTTCAGCCACTTCATCCCGTGCGGCGTGCATGAAGCCGTCTACATCCTTGACGGATTGATCAAGAATACCTCCGATGTGCAGCCGGACACGATCCATGGCGATACCCAGGCGCAGAGCGCGCCGGTCTTCGCACTCGCACACCTGCTTGGCATCAAGCTGATGCCCCGCATCCGCGACATCAAGGAATTGCGCTTCTACAAGGCGGACCGCCGCCGTCGCTACACGAACATCGAATCACTGTTCCGCGGCAACGTCGACTGGGCCCTGATCGAAAGGCACTTGCCGGACATGCTGCGCGTCGCCATCTCAATCAAAGCCGGTCGGATGACACCATCGACGATCCTGCGGCGCCTCGGCTCCGAGAGTGTCAAGAACAAGCTGTATTTCGCGTTCCGCGAGCTCGGGCGGGTAATCCGTACGCTGTTCCTGCTGCGCTACATCAAGGACCCCGAAATGCGCCGGACGATCCATGCCGCGACGAACAAGAGCGAACAGTTCAACGATTTTGCGAAATGGCTGATGTTCGGCGGTGACGTCATCGCGGAAAACGTCCGACACGAGCAACGCAAAGTCATCAAGTACAACCAGCTCGTCGCGAACATGGTCATCCTCTACAACGTGCAGTGGATGTCGCGCAAACTGAAGGAGTTGCAAATGAAGGGCCATCCTGTCGACGCCGAGGTGCTCCAGGCGCTTTCGCCTTACCGGAAGGACCACATCAACCGGCTCGGGTCTTATTTGGTGGATCTCCAGCGAAAGGTGCCGCCGCTCGATACGTCGATCGATTTCGTTTTCGGATCGGCGGCGTAGAGGAATTTTGGATACCGGGCCGCTCCTGCACAGGGGCAGCTGCTGACTCAGATTCTTGGGAAACCATCGACCTGGACGCCGTGACAAATCAGCTCGACCTCTTCGAACACAGCCGCGACGTCATGCTGCGCAATGACGTGCTGGCGGCGCTTGAGCAATGCAATGCCACCGCCGGACGTGAAGCGCTGCTTCGGCTGACCTCGGAATACCCGCTCGACGCGCTCGCGCCGACCCTCGCGATGCTGGTGGGAGTCCTTGAACATCCTGTTCCGGAGCCTGTGACAAGTCATGCAGTATTGCGCGACACTTTCGAGGCATGGTCTTCGCAGATCGTGCCGGCGGCGCACCGTGCATTCGGCGACGCCGGCGGCACGGCCTGGTGCCTGTCGCTGTGGCGTACCCTTGCGCAAGCCGCCTCCCATCTGCCGTTTCGCCGCGATATGCCGGAATGGCATACCGCGCCACTATGGATCCGGGCGACGGAGTGGCTCGCGGCACGCGAGAGCATCGAACGGATCGAGTTGTGGCGACGCATCCCCACCACGCTTGCCTGGATGGCGGAAACGGTTTACCGGCTCCAGGGGCTTGAATCAGCGTGGCCGCTGCTGGCCGAACTCGCTTGGTTGTCTCCGAAGCGGCTCGGCGCGTTGATGCAAGGGCTCGGTGATTCGTCGTTGCTGGCGCTGCGCCGGGTATTCGACGCGAATTTCGATGGGGACGGTACGCTCGATGATCTCGCGTGGTTCCCGGCGTGGGCATTGACGGAAAAACCTGGGCTTGCCGCGTTTCTGCGCGCGGCCGAGTTCTCGACACGAACGTTGCCCGAACAGGGCATGCGGATCATGCTCGAGATGTTGCGCCTTGAACGCGAAGGCCGGCAGCATGAACTTCTCGAAAGACGAAAGGCCTTGCGCGACCTGCACGCGGGCCTCTTCGGTGCCTACATCCGTACGCGATAGCTGCGTCACGGCTCGGCATAGCCCGCACAACCGCGCCTTGGCCCGAGGTAGAGAGCCACTTTTTCGTTTCGGATCAAATGCTTAAGGCAACTTTGGCGAAAATTTCACGAATTCCGGCCGACCCTC
>NZ_JADGMP010000020.1:0-94361 GCF_015549295.1 Cupriavidus sp. IK-TO18 | reverse complement strand
CCTGATCCACGATCTTAATCTAAGGACCAAGCGTGTCCGCCTCGATCAGGCTACCTCACCAGCCATGGTCCATAGGTCAACGAGTACTCGATGTCATGCATCGTGTTGCCTTAGCGGCGACGCTGCCTACCAGTACATCAAATTCGTTGGAATAGCTGATAGAACGAAAGCGGCATCCATGGGACGCCAGCGCCAGGCGAGGGACTGTTGCCGCCATTTGATGCGGCTGGTTCCATTGGCACGTTAGTGACCAGCGCTCGTGGCCTGCCCTACGTGAGAGAGGTCGATCATCTCTGGCCCATCCAGGATGTCCACCAAACTGGCGCGGGTACCTCCGCGCCCAGGCGTTGCCGTAGGCCGCTCGTTCGTATCGCGCACGCAGTCGACGTCGACACAGTGGGGTGGCCGCCCGATTGCCGTTTTCCGCGTGGTGCTCCGGACTTCCCCGCGCTGGTGCTGCCCCCCGAATTCGGGCAGGTGTGGGCGTTCAAGATGGAACGCATCAGCCAGTACGATGACAAGGGACCGGGCTGGTACTGGAACAACTTCTCCTGCGGCGAGCATACCGGCACGCATTTCGACGCGCCGGTGCACTGGATCTCGGGCAAGAACCACGCCAACAACAGCGTGGACACCATCGACCCGGCCAACTTCATCGCTACCGCGGTGGTGGTCGATGCCAGCGCCGAAGTGGCGGAGGACCCCGACTGGGTGCTGACGGTGACGCACCTGCAGCGCTGGGAAGCCGAACACGGCCGCATTCCCACCGGCACCTGGGTGCTGCTGCGCACCGACTGGAGCAAGAAGACCGACCCTGCCGAGTTCCTCGGCCTGCGCGAGGACGGTGCCCATACGCCCGGCCCGGAACAGGCTGCGGTTGAGTGGCTGATCCATGAGCGCAATGTACACGGCTTCGGCGTCGAAACCATCAACACCGACGCCGGCCAGTCCTACGCCTGGTCGCTGCCCTACCCCTGTCACACGCTGATGCACGGCGCAAACAAGTATGGGCTGCAATGCCTGAAGAACCTGGACCAGCTGCCGCCAACCGGCGCGTTGATCGTGGCGGCACCGCTGAAGATCCAGAACGGGTCTGGCAGTCCGTTGCGGGTACTGGCGATCGCGGCCACCCGTTCTCCAAGCGCACTGACCTTTACGCCGCCTGGCGCTATGACAAGGTGACCGACCTGAACCCAGGCAACACCTTCGGCCTGGGCCTGCGCCACAAGTTCTAGTTGCGACCTCGCCGCCTCACCGTAGAGGCGCCGGCCAGGCCACCATCGCCCGCCTCAAAAAAATATATTTCCAAAATCATATGTTTATGCCTAAACTATGAACAACAACGAGCGCGTGGCGACGATCGCGCGAAACAGGTTCCCTGGCGGCCTCTCCGGTTCCATATCCGCCACCCATCAGGAGACAGACAATGACCCCAGCTGGCAGCGCTCAGCCCTGGCGCCCCACCTCTCGCGCAACCTATACCGTACTTTTCGTATGCTTCCTTGCAATTCTTTTTGAAGGCTATGACGTCGGCGTCATGGGAGCGGTACTGCCCGCGCTCGCCGACGACCGCAACTGGAACCTGACGCCGCTGGAACTCGGCGCCCTCAGCAGCTATGCCCTGGTCGGCATGTTCTTTGGCGCCTTCCTGATTGGCACGCTGAGCGAGATGATCGGCCGTCGCCGCATGCTGCTGCTCTGCGTTTCCTTGTTCTCACTGACCATGCTGGGCGCGTCGTACGCGCCGACGCCCGCCATCTTCGGCGTCTTGCGATTTATCGGCGGGCTCGGCCTCGGCGGCGTCATTCCGGTCGCCGCCGCCTTGACCATCGAGTACTCGCCGCCGCATCGCCGCAGCTTCAACTATGGGTTGATGTACTCTGGGTATTCGGTCGGCATTCTTTGCGCAGCCCTCATCGCGATGTGGCTGTTGCCGAATCTTGGCTGGCGTGGCGTGATTGGCCTGGGCGCCGTGCCCATGGTGTTGATACCGCTAATGGCGTGGCTGCTCCCAGAGTCGCTGGAGTACTTGGTGGGGCAAGGCCGGATCGATGAAGCGCAGGCATTGGCCGATCGCACTGGTCATGGCCGGCTGCCGTCACAAGTTCGGCCCGCGAACAGCGCCGCCCGCGCCACCTGGCGCGACGTGATGTCTAGCATGTTCACCCGCAAACAACTACGCGCGACAGCGTGCTTCTGGATCGCACTGTTCTTCGGCTTGCTGCTGGTCTATGGCCTCAATACGTGGTTGCCGACGATCATGCGCAAGAATGGCTATGACCTCGGCTCCAGCCTTTCCTTCCTCGTTATCTTCAGCCTTGCCTCCGCGGTGGGCGGCCTCTTCCTGGGCAGCGCGGCGGACAGGATGGGCGCACGTGGCACCGTCGCACTCTTCTACCTGATCGGCGCTCTCGCCATCGGCGCACTGATGTTCCGAAACTCCGTTGTCGTCAATTATCTTCTGGTCGCGCTGGCAGGCGTGGGCAGCGTCTCGGCATCCCTAATCCTTACCGGATATCTGGCCGGTTACTACCCGGCGCACGCACGCGCCGCGGCAACAGGATGGGCCCTGAGCTTCGCGCGATTCGGCGCCATGAGCGGCCCGCTCGTCGGCGGCTACGTGGCCGGCTCAAGCCTGAGTTTCGGCTGGAATTTCATCACATTTTCCATTGCCGGCCTTGCCGCTGCGCTGGCTGTAGCGCTGCTCCCATCGGCGCGGGAGCCAGTCGTCGTGGCCCGCGTCCGCTAGCAAAGCAACGCACAGATCGCCTGAGGCGGGGCTTCGGCTTCCACCGAAGCCGTACTAGCGTACCTCTAACTCCGTGCATATATATGACTTTGGCATTGTTCATATTTAAACAATATTTATTTCAAAGTATCGGCTCGATATCTGGATATCGGAAAGCGGATTGCGGATAGAAGCATCATCACCGGTACACCAAACTGTCCTTCACATGGCTACATGCGAGCCAATACAAAAGTGGAGACAGACGTGCAAGGAACTCAGAGCAAGACGGCGATCGTGACCGGTGGCGCAACCATGATTGGGGAAGCGGTCGTTTCGGCTCTCGTCTCGGCAGGCGAAACCAACGCCTGAGAATGGGGCCGGCCGTTCGATCTACCGGCAACGGCTCCATCCCAATATCTGCTTGAAGTCATGGATATTCCGCTGAGCTTCGCAGCGTTAGGGCATCCATCGCCGTAGCGCTAACTTCTATCGCGTGACCACGCAAGGTGTGGCTCTGTGCAGCGCGAAGAACTCATGCTCTCGCGAAATGCACATCGACCTATGCAGCAAGAACATGGGGCGTCGGTGGCCTGAGCCTCCGGCGCACTACCTGGGCGCGGCGTCTACCACGACTCCCAGGTATGCCGCGAGGCAATAGCCACTCGATATTCGGAGCTACGGGTTTTTCCTCCCCACTGATCCATCACTCCGGCCTCATATATGATTTTGGAATTGTTTAACCTTAAACTATACTCATCACAAAGAGGACTCGCACTGCGCTTTGCAGTATGTCCCCATCCAAGCATCAGGAAGGAAAGCCATGGCTGAGCGTTCATTCGTTGAAGAAGTCAAGAAGTTGCGTCTGGGTTCAGGCGAGGTATTCAGTGGCGAGGGCATCCTCGCGGTCACCAAGGCGCTGCTCGAGTCCGGCGTGGCGTATGTCGCGGGGTACCAAGGCTCCCCAATTTCGCATCTGATGGACGTTCTGGCGGATGCGCAGGACATTCTGGCCGAGAACGGCATCAGATTCGAAAACAGTGCGAGCGAAGCTACAGCGGCAGCGTCGCTGGCCGCCTCGGTCAACTACGCGCTGCGCGGGGCGGTGACATTCAAAGCTACTGTCGGCACCAACGTAGCGTCCGACGCGCTCGCCAACCTGGCTTCGGGTGGGGTGACCGGAGGCGCGCTGATCATCGTCGGTGAAGATTACGGTGAGGGTTCCTCGATCATGCAGGAACGCAGCCATGCCTTCGCGATGAAGTCTCAGATGTGGCTGCTGGATCCGCGCCCCAACCTGCCCTGCATTGTCCAGGCTGTGAAGGATGGCTTCGACTTGTCAGAGGCTTCCAATACCCCGGTGATGCTCCAACTGAGGGTGCGTTCCTGCCACGTACATGGGCAGTTTGTGGCTTCCGACAACCGCCGCAGCAAATTTTCGATTCAGGATGCGCTTGACAACCCTGCACGCGACCTCAGCCGGATCGTTCTGCCGCCAGCCAGCTTCGTGCACGAGCATGAGAAGGTAAAGCAGCGCTGGCCCGCTGCTGTGAAATTCATCGAGGAGCGCAAACTCAACGAGTTCTTCGACGGCGAGATGGACGACATCGGCATCGCCGTACAGGGTGGCAGCTACAACACGCTGATTCGTGCGCTGGAGCAACTAGGCCTGGCGGATGTGTTTGGCGAGTCCAGGATTCCGCTGTACGTGATGAACGTGGCTTACCCGCTGATTGATTCAGAGTGGGAACGCTTCTGCGCCGGCAAGCGCGCGGTGCTGGTGCTGGAAGAAGGACAGCCCAATTTCATCGAACAGAACGCCGCAAACATCTTGCGCATCGCAGGGGCGAAGGTCACCTTGCACGGCAAGGATCTTCTGCCGCTGGCAGGCGAGTACAACACCGCCACGATTCTCAAGGGACTGCGCGCCTTCCTGGAACAATACGGCAAGATCGCACCGCAGCCTGAGCCAAAGCCCGAGCGTAGGGTGATTCCGCTGGTGCAAGCCCCGACCGCTATCGTCGATGCCGTAGCCGCCGAAGTACTGGAACCGCAGAAGCTGGTTGACGAAAGTGTTCATGCACGCCCACCTGGCTTCTGCACCGGCTGCCCGGAGCGTCCGATCTTTACCGCAATGAAACTGGTGGAGCGCGAGATCGGCGAACACCACGTGAGCGCCGACATCGGCTGTCACCTGTTCTCGATCCTGCCGCCGTTCAACCTTGGCAATACCACGATGGGATACGGCCTGGGCGGCGCCAGTGCCGCGGCGCTGAATGCGCCAACAGGCAAACGCGCCATTTCCGTGATGGGTGACGGGGGCTTCTGGCACAACGGCCTGACCAGCGGTATCGCGAATGCAGTATTCAACAAGAGCGACAACCTCACCATTGTCGTCGACAACAGCTACACATCGGCCACAGGAGGCCAGGACATCCTCTCGTCCACGGCGCACAACGACACGCGTAGCACTGGCCATGCCATCGAGGATGCTGTGCGAGGCGTGGGCGTCAAGTGGGTGAAGACCATCCGCCGCACGTATGACCTGAAGGCGATGAAGGCAACGCTCAAGGAAGCGCTGACCACCGGTGCCAAGGGACCGAAAGTGCTGATCGCCCAAAGCGAGTGCATGCTGAACAAGCAGCGCCGAGAGAAGCCCAAGACGCGCAAAGCGATTGCCGATGGCCAACGCGTCGTGCGGGAGCGCTTCGGCGTGGATTCGGATACCTGCACCGGCGACCACTCGTGCATTCGCCTGTCCGGATGTCCTTCGCTGACGATCAAGCCCAATCCGGATCCGCTGCGCACCGACCCGGTGGCGTCTGTCCTGGATAGCTGCGTGGGTTGCGGTCTATGCGGCGAGGTTTCCCATGCCGCCGTGCTTTGCCCGTCGTTCTACCGCGCCCAGATTGTTACCAATCCGACCCGCATGGACAAGCTGCGTCAGCGGCTGCGCGACACGGTGATTGGCTTCCTGCAAAAACGCGAAGCCGCGCGCCGCGCACGCTTTGCATTCTGAATCTACGATCAAGAGGTTCATCGTGAACGTACCCATCAATCTCAGCGCCAAGACGATCAAGGTTGCCATTCTCGCCATGGGCGGGGAAGGCGGCGGCGTGCTGGCAGACTGGATCGTGGATCTCGGCGAGCACAACGGCTACATCGCGCAGACCACTTCGGTACCCGGCGTGGCTCAGCGTACCGGCGCCACCATTTATTACGTCGAATTGTTTCCGCGCGAGATCGCCGAACGTGCCGGCCGCATGCCAGTGCTTGCGTTGATGCCGACGCCCGGCGACGTCGATGTGGTACTCGCTTCCGAGCTGATGGAAGCCGGTCGCGCGGTACAACGCGGGCTAGTTACGCCGGATCGCACCACCCTTCTGTCATCGACCCATCGGGTCTACTCCATCGCTGAAAAGGCGGCAATGGGCGATGGCCGTGTCGACAGCAATGAACTGATCGCCCACGCCAGCAAAGCCGCCAAGCGCTTCATACGCTTCGACATGGCCCAGGCTGCAGAAGCTAACGGTAGCGTCATTAGCGCGGTCCTGTTCGGTGCGCTGGCGGGCACCGGCGTGCTGCCCTTCAGCCGGGCGCAGTTCGAAGCGACCATCGAGCGTGGCGGCGTTGGCGTCAAACCTAGCTTGCGCGCGTTCGGCGCCGCCTTCGCTACGGCTGAAACGGGCGATGCGCCGGCCCCTTCCGAGCCTTCGGCTCCTGCCGAACTCAATCCGCGGGACAACAAGGTCGCCCAGGTGCTGCAACGTGTCCGCGATGAGCAACCGGCGGAGATCCAGCATGTCGTGGTAGAAGGCGTGCGTCGCATGATCGACTACCAGGACGTCGGCTATGCAGGCCTCTACCTGAACCGGCTCCAGTTGGTGCGCCAGGCGGTGGGCGTCAACAGTATCCCGCTGCTGCGTGAAACCGCGCGCCACCTCGCGCTGTGGATGACTTACGAGGACACCATCCGCGTGGCCGACCTCAAGACGCGCGGCACCCGCTTCGAGCGCGTCCGCGGCGAAGTTCGCGCAAGTGACAAACAACTGCTGGCAATCAATGAATTCATGCACCCGCGCGTGGAAGAAATCTGCGAAACACTGCCAGCCGGGCTCGGACGCTGGTTGATGAAGCCGCACTTGGTGCACCGCCTGGTGCGCCGCTTTACTACCGCCGGCCGCGTGGTCACGACGAGCTCGCTGCGCGGCTACCTGATGCTGTGGACCGTGGCACGTCTGCGCGCCATTCGCCGTTGCACGCTGCGCTACGCACTCGAGACCGAACGCATCGAAAGCTGGCTGGCACAGGTTCTTGCGGCCGCCCGCCTGAATCCCGCGCTTGCGCTGGAAGTGGTGCAATGCCAGAGGCTGGTGAAAGGCTATAGCGACACGCACGTGCGCGGCTTGACCAATTACCAGACCCTGATGAGCGCAGTCGTGCGGGCAGGTGCCCGCCTGGCGCCGGCCACGCTGCGGGAGTTGCGCGAGGCAGCCCTGGCGGACGAGCACGGCAAGAAGCTGAAGGAAGCCCTGGTGCGCCACGCGCTGGCGTGACCCAACTCCGAACCTTTTGCAGGAATTGAAGATCATGACCACTCCGCACACCTTCAGGCGCCAGCACAAGATCCATTTCTCCGAATGCGATCCCGCTGGGATTGTGTTCTACCCCCAGTACTTCGTGCTGTTTAACGACCTGATCGAAAGCTGGATCGACACTCTGTTGCCGGATGGGTACCACGGTGTGATTGGCGCACGTCGACTCGGCATGCCAACGGTCCACCTGGAGGCGGACTTCAAAGCCATCAGCCGCTTTGGCGACCGTGTCTGGCTGGAGCTGGAAGTGGTGCGTGTTGGCGGAAAGTCGATCACGCTGGCCTGGCGATGCTCGGGAGCGGACGGCGAGGTGCGGATGGCCGTCACGCAGACCATCGTGATGACCTCTCTCGACACGCACCTCGCGATCAAGGTCCCGGAGGATCTGCGCGCTGCGATCGAGCATGGGCCGGCCCCGGCCCGCACAGAAGATGGGGCGTTGACTGAGTTGGGTCACCGTATCGGGACGCATTCTGCTCCGAGCGGCCGGCCTTTTCGCGAAACGGTCTGAATCCAGCACGTTCAGACCTTGGGCAAATGCCAACGCGACCCGCGCAGGGACGCCGAAGGCTCCGGTAGTAACTTGATTTGGAAACAGCCATGAAGATCGTATGTATCGGCGGTGGTCCCGCCGGCCTCTATTTCGGCCTGTTGATGAAGCTGCAGGATCCCGCCAATGAAGTCGTCGTGGTGGAGCGCAATCGCCCTTATGACACCTTCGGATGGGGCGTTGTGTTCTCCGACGCAACCCTGGGCAACCTGCGGGAAGCCGATCCTGTTTCGGCCGACACGATCGGCGACGCGTTCAATCGCTGGGATGACGTTGAAGTTCACTTCAAGGGTCGGGCGGTGCGCAGTGGCGGCCACGGTTTCATCGGCATCGGCCGCAAGCGCCTGTTGAACATCCTGCAGGCGCGTTGCGAGGAAGTGGGCGTCGAACTGGTTTTCGAAACCAATGTCGACGACGACCAGGCCATCGCGCGCAAGTACAACGCGGACCTGGTCCTTGCCTCTGACGGCCTGAACAGCGTGGTGCGAAAACGCTACGCCGATACGTTCCGACCGGATATCGACACCCGCAAGTGTCGCTTCGTCTGGCTGGGCACGAAAAAGGTATTCGATGCCTTCAACTTCATCTTCGTGCCGACCGAGCACGGCTGGTTCCAGGCGCACGCCTACCGTTTCGAAGATGGTACTTCGACATTTATTGTCGAGACCCCAGAAGAAACGTGGAAGGCGGCCGGCATCGACCAGATGAGCCAGGAGGAAGGCATCGCCTACTGTGAGCGCCTGTTTGCCCCGTACCTGGATGGCCATCCGCTCATCAGCAACGCCTCTCACCTGCGCGGCTCGGCGATCTGGATCCAGTTCCCACGCGTGATTTGCGAAAGGTGGGTGCATTGGAACACGTTGACTGACGACGCCGGCGTTGACAAGAAAGTACCGGTGGTGCTGATGGGCGACGCTGCGCACACCGCGCACTTCTCGATTGGTTCCGGCACCAAGCTGGCGCTCGAGGATGCCATTGAGCTGGCACGTACCATCAAGCGCGTCGATGGCTCCTTGGAAGCGGCGCTGGCGCAGTACGAAGCGGTGCGTTCGGTCGAAGTCCTGAAGATCCAAAATGCCGCGCGCAACTCCACCGAATGGTTCGAGAACGTCAAGCGCTATGAAGACCTGGAACCCGAGCAGTTCGCGTACTCGCTGCTGACTCGCTCTCAGCGCATCTCCCACGAAAACCTGCGTCTGCGCGACAAGGCATGGCTGGATGGTTACGAATCGTGGTTGGCAAAGCGCTCCGGCACCGAAGCCACGGCGGTACCGCCTCTTCTGACGCCGTACACCGTACGCGGTGTCGCGCTGAAGAATCGCGTGGTGGTATCGCCTACCGCGATGTATTCGTGTCAGGAAGGCATGCCGGGGACCTTCCACATGGTCCACCTGGGTAGTCGCGCCTTGGGCGGTGCCGGACTCGTCATGGTGGAAATGACGGCGGTCTCGCCAGAGGGGCGCATCACGCCGGGTTGCCCGGGGCTTTGGAATGATTTGCAGACCTTCGCTTTTGCCAGCATTGTCCGCTTCGTCCACGAACATACCAGTGCGCGCATCGGCGTGCAAATCGGTCACGCCGGCCGCCGCGGCTCCACCCAGCTCGGCTGGGAGCAGGCTGATCATCCGCTGCCTGAGAACAACTGGCCTCTGCTTTCAGCTTCCGCGCTGCCTTACCAGCCCGGCATTTCCCACACACCTCGCGCCATGACGCGCGAGGACATGGATCGCGTGCGCGACGACTTTGTCGCAGCCACCCGACGTGCGGCTGCCGCCGGCTTTGACTGGCTGGAGCTCCAGGCGGGCCACGGATACCTGCTGTCGAGCTTCATCTCGCCCGTCACCAACCACCGTACCGACGAATATGGCGGCACGCTTGGGCAGCGCATGGCGTTCCCGATTGAAGTGCTGCTCGCAGTACGTGAAGCCTGGCCTCAGGACAGACCGATTTCTGTTCGGATTTCGGCCACCGACTGGGTGAGCGGCGGCATCAGCGCAGATGACGCGGTCGAGATAGCTCGGCTGTTCAAGCAAGCTGGTGCGGACGTCATTGACTGCTCGTCGGGCGAAGTGACCCCGGAACAGAAGCCGGTATACGGGCGCATGTTCCAAACCCCGTTCTCCGACCGGGTTCGCAACGAGGCTGGTGTCCCCACTATCGCCGTGGGCGCGATCACCGAGGCCGACCAGGTCAACGGGATCATTGCCTCGGGGCGCGCCGATCTTTGCGCAATCTCTCGCCCGCATCTGGCCGATCCGGCCTGGCTGCTGCGCGAGACTGCGAAGCTTGGCTACCACCGTGTCGAATGGCCAAAGCAATACCTGCTTGCCAAGGACCAGCTCGAGCGAAACCTCCAGCGCGCGGCAGCCGGAGCCTGATTGCTTCTACCCCGCAGGCAATCCGAGCGGGGAAAGACACTCACAAGGGAAGAAGACGATGTCGGACACCTCATATGACACTTACCGTGAGAACGTAGCGGGTCGAGCGGACGTGGCAGACACGCCGGAGTTGCTCGCCTACTACAAGGAACTGGCAGCGCTCAAGACTGGTGCGCTCTGGACTGTTGCCAACAAGATTGAGCCGTGGCAACCGAAGTCCGAATCGGTACCGGTGCTGTGGCGCTACCGCGATCTGCGTAACCACGTGCTGCGGTCGGTCGACCTCGTTACGCCCGAGAAAGCCGGCCGCCGGGTAATCTACCTGAACAATCCGGGTCGCCAGGACGTGTCGGCGGCCGTAGGTTGGCTCTACTCCGGCCTGCAGGTGATGCATCCGGGCGAAGCCGCCTCCGCGCACGCGCATTCGTCTTCGGCGCTGCGCTTCATCATGGAGGGCAGCGGTGCGTACACGATCGTCGATGGCCATAAGATGACGCTGAACGCCAATGACTTCGTGCTGACACCCAACGGCACCTGGCACGAGCACGGTGTATCGGCCGACGGCACCACCTGCATCTGGCAAGACGGTCTGGATATTCCATTGGTCAATGCGATGGAAGCAGGCTTCTACGCCGTCCATCCGGATCTTCAGCAAGCCGTCACGCATCCGGTCGACGACATGCCGGCCATCTGGGGCGGCAAGGGCCTGCGCCCCCACGGGGGCAACTGGACCAAACCTTACTCGCCACTGTTCAAGTATGAATGGGCACCGACCTACGAGGCGCTGGTTCGCCATAGCAAGGCTACGGACGGCAGCCCGTTCGACGGTGTGCTGATGCACTATGTCAATCCCGTCACCGGCGGGCCGGTGATGCCGACGATCGGCGCCAGCATGCAGCTACTGCGCCCGGGTGAAGCCACCCAGGCGCATCGCCACACCGGCAGCTTCATTTACCAGGTTGCCAAGGGCAGTGGCTATTCAGTCATCAATGGCAAGCGCTTTGACTGGACCGAGCGCGACATCTTCTGCGTGCCCTCCTGGGCCTTCCATGAGCACGCCAATGCGTCAGCTAGCGATGACGCTGTGCTGTTCTGCTTCAACGACCTTCCTGTTATGCATTCGTTGGGGTTGTACCGGGAAGAGGCTCTGGCAGAGAACGGCGGCCACCAGGTGGTAGCCGACTGACCTGAGAACGGTCGTTGCCCATTGCCCATGTGACAACGATTGCCACAACCTTACCCATTATTTGTTTGCGCAGCCGCCTATAACGCGGCCCTCACTGGAGTAGTCATACCATGCGTCTCGTCACCTATCGCTCGGAAGTCACCGCCGCCGCCCGCCTGGGCGCTCTCGTCGACGGCAACATCGTCGACCTTGCCCGCTTCGGCGCCGCCGTCGGCGTGGACATTCCTTCCACCATGCTCGAGTTCATTGACCTGGGACCCGAGGCGGTCCGCTCGACCAGCGCGCTGCTGAACGAGTATCGCGGCAAGCTTCCCTTCGGCGTGGCCTTCCCTGCCTCGAACGTCAAGCTGTTGGCCCCGATTCCGCGCCCCCGCAAGAACATCTGGGGCATCGGCCTGAACTACGTCGAGCACGTGGCGGAATCCAGCCGCAGCCTGGACACCTCCAAGGAACTGCCCAAGGAGCCGGTGATCTTCTCCAAGCCGCCGACCACCGTGATTGGCCCGGGCGATGCCATCGAGCACAACAAGGAAATCACCCAGCAGATGGACTGGGAGGTCGAGCTTGCTGTCGTGATTGGCACCCGCGGCAAGGGCGTGAAAGAGGCCGACGCACTGAATTACGTGTTTGGCTATAGCGTGATGATCGATATCTCGGCACGCGACTGCCGCCGCGCCGGCCAGTGGATCTATTCCAAGGGGCAGGACACCTACGCCCCATTTGGGCCGGTCATCGTCACCGCTGACGAGATCCCGGATCCGCACACGCTGGACCTGTCGCTGACCGTCAACGGCGTGACCAAGCAAAGCTCCAATACCCGTCACATGCTGTTCAAGGTGCCCGCGCTGATCGCCGACATCAGCAAGGGCATGGCCCTGGAGCCGGGCGACATCATCGCTACGGGAACGCCGGATGGTGTGGGCGCAGGCCGCACTCCGCAGGAATGGCTGTGGCCGGGCGATACCGTGGTGGCCACGGTAGAAGGCATCGGTCAGTTGCGCCACCCGGTGGTCGCAGTCTGAGTCACGGTATCCGATGAAACGCCAGTCCCGATGCGATATGCGCTCCGGGACTGGCCATTCGGAAGTGTGGAAGTGTAAGGAGAGAACTGCAATGCTCAACCTGCCAAAATTCAAGGCTGCAGCCGTCCAGGCGGCTCCCGTCTTCCTGGATGCCGACGCGACCGTCGACAAGGTCTGCCGACTGGTCAAGGAGGCGGCGGACAATGGCGCGAAGCTGGTCGCCTTCCCGGAGGTGTTCGTGGCCGGCTACCCGTACTGGAGCTGGTTGACCAACCCTGTCGACGCCAGTCCCTGGTTCGAGAAGCTGGTCAAGGCTTCCATCGAGATTCCTGGCCCGGAAATCCGCAAGATTGCACAGGCCGCGCAGGCCAACCATATCAACGTAGTCGTTGGCGTCAACGAGCGCAGCCGCACCGGCGTCGGCACCCTCTACAACACGCTGGTCACGATCAGTGATGAAGGCCGCATTCTCGGCCGGCACCGCAAGCTGGTACCGACGTGGGCAGAGAAGCTGACCTGGGCCAACGGCGACGCCTCGGCGCTGCGCGTGCACCAGACCAGCGTCGGGCCGCTCGGCTCTCTTGCGTGCGGCGAAAACACCAACACGCTGGCGCGGTTCTCGCTGCTGTCGCAAGGCGAGCTGATGCATGTGGCGAGCTATATCGCCCTGCCGGTGGCGCCGGCCGACTATGACATGGCCGAAGCGATCAAAGTGCGCGCTGCCGCCCACTGCTTCGAAGGCAAGGTGTTCACTGCAGTGTCGTGCTCGACGGTGTCGGAGGAGATCATCGAGGCGATGAGCCCGCTGAACCCTAAGGCACAAGAACTGCTGTCGCGCCGTAACAGCGCCTTTTCCGGCTTCCTCGGCCCGGACGGCCGCGTGATCGGCGAGCCGCTGATCGACGTGGAAGGCATTGTCTATGCGGACATCGACCTGTCGCGCTGCATCCAGCCACGCCAGATGCATGACATTACCGGCCACTACAACCGTTTCGACATCTTTGACCTTCGCGTCGACCGCCGGCCGCTGCAGCCCGCGCAATTCACCGACGGTGCCGCCCAGAGTTTCGACCTGGACGCCGACCAGGCGGAACTCAATGCATTCGACCTTTCCGAGAGCAAGTAAATGTCTTTCCTGTTGACGCCCCAAAAGCCGCTGCGCATCGGGCAAATCGTGCCGTCGTCCAACACCACCATGGAGACGGAGATCCCTGCCATGCTGCGTGAGCGCGAAAAGGATTTCGCCGAGCGCTTCACCTTCCACTCCAGCCGCATGCGCATGAAAAAGGTGGTTAAGGAGGAGCTCGAAGCCATGGACCGCGATAGCGACCGCTGCGCCCTCGAACTGTCTGACGCGCGCGTGGACGTGCTCGGCTATGCCTGCCTGGTGGCCATCATGAGCATGGGCAAAGGCTATCACCGCGTCTCCGAAGCACGTCTCACCCAGCGCACCGTCGACAACGGTAACCCGGCTCCAGTGGTAACTAGCGCCGGCGCGCTGGTAGACGGCCTGCATGCCATGGGCGCAAAACGCGTCTCGGTGGTATGCCCGTATATGAAGCCGCTGACGAAGCTGGTGGTGGAGTACATCGAAAGCGAAGGTGTGGAGGTCAAGGATTACTGCGCGCTGGAAATCCCCGATAACCTGCAGGTCGCCGCACAAGACCCCGCAAACCTGCTAGAGATCTACAAGCGTGTCGACACGACCGGCGTGGATGCCATCGTACTATCGGCCTGCGTGCAAATGCAGTCCCTGCCATCGATCCAGAAGGTGCAGGACGAATCCGGCATTCCCACCCTGTCGGCAGCCGTGGCAACTACCTGGCAGATGCTGCGCAAGCTGAATCTGCGTACGGAAGTTGCCGGCTGCGGCGAGCTGCTGAGCGGCAAGTTCTAAGCGTCCCCAACCTTTCGCCGCCTCCGGCGATGCCGGGGCGGTGCACCTAGCACGCTTATGGACGATATCCATTTCTACGAGCCCACGCTGGGCCACGGGCTGCGCCACGATCCGCTGGCCGCCATCGTCGGCCCGCGCCCCATCGGCTGGATTGCCACCGTGGACAAGGCAGGGGTACCAAACCTGGCGCCCTATGCATTCTTCAACGTCTTCAACTACTCCCCGCCGGTCGTCGCCTTCTCCAGCGTCGGCTACAAGGACACGGTACGGAATGTCGAGGCGACTGGCGAGTTTGTCTGGAATCTGGTCACACGTCCGCTGGCCCAGCGCATGAACGTGACCAGCACCGGCGTACCGCCGGAAGTCGATGAATTCAGTCTTGCCGGCTTGACACCGACGCCGTCTCGCCTGGTGTCCGCACCCCGGGTAAAGGAAAGCCCGGTGTCATTTGAATGCCGCGCGACTCGAGTCATGCAACTGGGCAGAGCCGACGGCGCCATGCTGGACACATGGATGGTGCTGGGAGAAGTGGTCGGTGTGCATATCGACCGGGCCTTCGTTCAGGATGGCGTGTATGACACCGCCGCTGCGCGTCCGATACTGCGCGGTGGCGGCCCCGCGGATTACTACGAGGTCAGCAAGGCGACGCTCTTTCAGATGCGCCGGCCGGCCTGAGGCTTGTGGATGGACTCAGATGGCAGGGCGGTGCAGGCGGATCAGCAGCTTTAACGTGGCACGCAGCTCGTCAGCTTTTTTTTGACCAAGCGGTGCCAGCACTTCCGCTTCGTGGGTCCGCGCCTGCGCGATCAGGCTTGAGGTCAGCTTTTGGCCACTTCGAGTGATGCGAACCAGCGTGATGCGCCGGTCGCTTTCATGGGGAATGCGCTTCACATAACCTTGTGCTTCCATTCGGTCGAGCAAGCGCGTCACGGTAGGCTGCTTGGTCACCGAAAGCTGCGCCAGCTCCCCGATGCTGATTGGCTTACCCCCCGACAGCGTGGACAACACGCGCCAGTCTGAAACGGTGAAGCCGTTCGCCACGACAATCGCGTGGAATTCGCCGGAAATCAGTTGGCTGGCTTGGGCCAGCAACGCTGGCGTGTAATTGTCGACGAAATCGTCGTCAGAGGTCCCAATAGACGTATTCATAAAGTATGGTGAGCGATTGGGCGGCCCCCATGGCGGCCGCGCGACAGTAGACCATACCACGGCGGCCATTGCTTGCCGGCAAGGCCCGGGTCGGCATCACTTTCCCCTCTTGATGCAAAAGGGATTTTCGGTACAAAGTAATTGCATTGCAGAAGCGCCTATCGCTGCCAAGCCAACGAAGCCATGCTGCAATCCCGCAGGAACGAGACAATGCTAACCGCCCCCCGGTCAATCTCCGAAACCAATGCGCCGGCGAATGCAGAAGACTGCTCGCCGGCCGGCATGCTGTCCGACTACCCGTTGTTCCGCTCGGTGGACGTGGAAGAGACGCAGGGAAAGATCGCGGCAGTCTTTTGCCCCCATGAGCTGCGCGTCATTGGTGCATTGCAGCATCTGCATGTCCAGCATAACATTGTGCGGCTCCAGGAGACCGCAATAAACTTCCTCGCATATGGCGCGCATGTCGAGATCGATCCCGGCCGCCTGGGGAATTTTTATCTGGCCCAGATCCCCGTAACCGGGCATGCCAGCATTCTGTGCGGGCACCAAGAAATACTTTCCGATGTTCACACGGCCACTCTTTTGAGTCCTGACACGCCGACTCGCATGCATTGGCACGAGGACTGTGCCCAAGTGTTGCTGTGGATAAAAAAGGAGGCGATCGAGCACCGCTTTGCCTTGCTGACGGGGCGCGATCCAGGCGAACCTCTCTCGTTCGACCCAACGCTTCCCAAGCAAGCGGGGATTTCCAGCCCGTGGACCCAGGCCGTACTTGACCTTGCCCGCAATATCGACCAGCACGGTACGCACTGGCTCCAGTTTCCCGTTGCGGTGGCTTCGATGGAGGACTATCTCTTGCGAACGCTGCTGCTACTTCAGCCCCATACCTACACCGAGTTCGTTGCCCGCAGTAGCGAACCCGCCAAACCGCGTCACTTGCAACGCGTGATTGACTATGTGCAAGCGAATGTAGACGAGCCGCTTACCGTCGCCGACCTCGCGCGAGTCGCCTGCGTTAGCATCCGGGCGCTAGAGGAAGGCTTTCGCCGCCATCTCAATACGACGCCGGTCGGCTATCTGCGAGACGTCAGACTGGATGGTGTACGACAGGCGCTCATTGCCGCCGCAGGCGCGAAGCAGGCCTCGGTCGCGGATATTGCCTATCGCTTCGGGTTTACCCATCTTGGCCGATTTGCGGCCTACTACAAGCAGCGCTTTGGCGTAACACCGTCGGCGACCTTGCAAAGGCCCGGCGCCGAGCCAAGGTCCTAGCGCACAGCCTGCCTCGGCGCTAATAGCTCACGGGGCAAATAGCTCTCCGGAACGCATCGCCAGGCGAACTGGCTGCCTTCAACGTAATCGTTGATACAACAACGCAAATACGCCTTCCTGGCTGTACTGGAATCCGCCCTCCAGGAAGCCAGCAATGCTGCCACATCCCCCTCCAATCCACGTGTCCTAGCCGAACTTCCCATCGGCTCGTTATCCGGATATCGGAAAGCGCATTGCGGATAGAAGCATCATCACCGGTACACCAAACTGTCCTTCACATGGCTACGTGCGAGCCAATACAAAAGTGGAGACAGACATGCAAGGAATTCAAGGCAAGACGGCGATCGTGACCGGTGGCGCAACCATGATCGGCGAGGCCGTCATTTCGGCCCTCGTCTCGGCCGGCGCGAACGTTGTTGTTGTCGACATCGATAAGCAAGGAGGCAGTCAGGTTGCGGAACGCCACGCGGCACATTGCCGCTTTGTCGCCGTGGACGTGACCAGCGATGCCGATATCTCTACCTGCATTGCTGACACCGTGAACGCCTTTGGGGGCATCGACCTTCTGGTCAACTGCGCCTGCACCTACGTCGACAATGGCGCGGAGTCCACCCGCGAGCAGTGGCTGGAGTCCTACAACGTCAACGTGGTTGGCGCCGCGATGATGCTGAAAGCTTGCGTGCCGCAGATGAAGAAGCGCGGCGGTGGCGCAGTGGTGAACTTTGCCTCGATCTCGGCCGGCGTGGCGCAGTCGGGGCGCTGGCTGTACCCGATTACCAAAGCCGCGATGCAGCAATTCACTCGCAGCGCGGCGCTCGACCTCGCCCCCGACAACATTCGAATCAACTCGGTCTCACCAGGATGGACCTGGTCGTCGGTGATCAGCGCGCTTAGCGGTGGCGACAAAGCGAAGGCTGACAGTGTTGCCGCCGATTTCCACCCGCTCGGTCGGCTCGGCAAACCCGAGGAAGTCGCGCAAGTGGTGCTCTTTCTCTTGTCCGATGCGGCCAGCTTCGTCACCGGCACTGACTACGCCTGCGACGGAGGCTATGGCGCGTTGGGCCCGGAAGGCCGGCAGACCGCCATCCAGCGGCTCACTGCTTAGCGCTACTGACTGCCGCGGCGCAGGCAAACCCATGCCAGCCCTGCGCCAGCCAAAAAGCAAGATATCCCCCACTGGAGAGACACATGACAACCCAACCCATTTCGAAGATCACGCCGCGCAAGATTGCCATTGTTGGCGCAGGTCAGGCTGGCCTGTTGCTGGGGTGCGCCCTGCTGCAACAGGGCTACGAAGTCACGCTGGTCACTAACCGCACGGCAGAGGAAGTCTGGAACGGCAAGGTGATGTCGTCCCAATGCATTTTCAACCAGGCGCTTCAGATCGAGCGCAATTTCGGATTGAATCAATGGGAGGCACAGTGCCCCACCGTCGACGGCATTGGCCTGACCATCCCCACCGCTGATGGGAAAGGCGAAATGGCGATCCATTGGCGCGCCCGCCTGAATGCCTATGCGCAGTCGGTCGACCAGCGCGTCAAGATGCCTGGATGGATGGCTGAGTTCGAAAGCCGGGGCGGCAACCTGCGCATCGAGAACGTAGAAATTCCCGAGCTTGAGGCTTTGACGCAGAGCCACGACCTGGTCCTACTGGCTGGTGGCAAAGGAGAGATCGTTAACCTGCTGACCCGCAATGAGGCACGTTCTCCCGTGCGTCAGCCGCAGCGCCAGCTCGCGCTCGCCTACGTAACGGGCATGCAACGTAGCGGCCCGTTCGAGTGCGTCAATTTCAACCTGATTCCGGGCGTCGGCGAATACTTCGTGTTTCCGGCACTGACGACCAAGGGCACCAGCGAAACACAGGCCTGCGACATCATGGTCTTCGAAGCCATTCCGGGCGGCCCGATGGACCGCTGGGCCGACGTCAAGTCCGCCGACCAGCATCTGGATGTCTGTCTGGGCATCCTGCGCGACTACCTGCCCTGGGAGAACGAGCGCTGTGCCGGCGTGCAACTCACTGATGCCAACGGGATTCTGAGCGGGCGCGTCACGCCGACCGTACGTAATCCCACCCTTACACTGCCATCCGGCCGCGTGGTAATGGGCCTCGGCGATGCCGTCATGGTCAACGACCCGATCACCGGCCAAGGCTCGAATAACGCCACCAAGGGCGCCCTCCACTATTTCGATTCCATCCTGCGCCATGGCGACAAGCCCTTCGACAAGGCATGGATGCAATCGACCTTCGACGGCCTGTACGAGGGCTACGCCGAGCCGGTGATCCGCTGGACCAACTCGTTGCTGTTCCCACCCCCGGACCACATCGTCAGGCTATTCGCCACGGCGCAACACGCACCGCGTATCGCCCATCGCATTGCCAATGGCTTCAATGATCCTCGCGACTACGGCAGCTATTGGTTCGACGAGGAAGCCACCGACGCCTGGATCGCGCAAGAGTCCCAGTCCCGCGCCGCCTGAGACAGAGCAGCAACTACCCGAAAACTAGTCGCCTGCTTGCGCCCATCGGTGCAGCAGGCTACAGGAGACAGCCATGACCGACGCACGCGAATTCCGGAATGCCCTCGGCCGCTTCGCCACCGGCGTAGCCATTGTCACAACCCGCACCGCCGATGGTGAACCATGGGGCGTAACTGTCAACAGCTTTAGCTCGGTATCGCTG
This sequence comes from Cupriavidus sp. IK-TO18, assembly GCF_015549295.1. Classification (NCBI taxonomy): domain Bacteria; kingdom Pseudomonadati; phylum Pseudomonadota; class Betaproteobacteria; order Burkholderiales; family Burkholderiaceae; genus Cupriavidus; species Cupriavidus sp. IK-TO18. The sequence continues at coordinate 74,907 of NZ_JADGMP010000020.1, read as the reverse complement.
GAGCCGCGACTGGTGCTGTGGAGCCTTGCAAAAAAATCCTACAGTCTGGAGGCGTTTCAGAACACCGGCAGTTTCGTGATTCATATTCTCGCCGCAGACCAGGAAGATGTTTCCAACCGCTTTGCCCGCGGCGCGGAAGGTAAGTTCGCCGGCATCACATGCGCCGATGGCATCGATGGCTCGCCTGTCCTGTCAGGTTGCGCAGCGGTATTCCAATGCCGCAACACGCATCAGTATGACGGCGGCGATCACATCATCTTCCTGGGCGAGGTCCAGCACTTTGACACATCGGATCGGGAATCCCTGCTTTTCTACAAGGGAAACTACGCGCGTACCGCCAACGCTCTTACGGATCTTTCAGATCTGATCCGCACCGAATACGTCGCCGCGACCTGATTCCGGCACCGCACACGGCAATTCGTCCGAAGGAAGCTGGCCAACGCAGCGACCAAACGTATTTGCCCGTCTCTCTTATCCTTGCCCCCGGGATAATCCAATGAGTACGTATGACGCCGTCATTGTCGGCAGTGGTATCAATTCTCTCGTCTGCGCTGCCGTTCTCGCCAGACGCGGCAAGCGTGTCTGCGTGCTGGAACGCAATAGCACGCTCGGCGGATGCATTCGCACAGAGACCCTCAACGCTCCCGGTTATCTCCATGACACGTTGTCCACGGCACATCCGCTGTTTGTCACCTCACCGGGATACGCGGAGCTGAAGGATGATCTTCATCAGGCAGGACTCAGCTACCGCAATAACAGTACGCCCACTGGCGTACTGCTGCCCGATAACCGCTCGCTGATTCTTAGCACGTCCCGTGAGCGCAATGTCAGTGCGTTCAATGCGCTGTCGAGCGGCGACGGCGATGCCTTTCAAGCCGCCATGCAAGAAGTCGAGCAGAACGCCGGCCTGGTCTTCTCGCTGCTAGGCAACGAACTGTGGAGTACCAGCGTTGCAAAGACCGTTGCCGGTCGTCTGTGGAAGCAAGGCGTGCATGACACTGTCGCCTTCTTTTCCCCTGCGTTGATGAGTTGCCGGAGTTGGCTGGAGACGCGACTCAAATCCGATCTGGTCAAGGCGCTGCTAGCCCCTTGGGTATTGCATACAGGCCTGGGCCCGGAAAGTGCCATGTCTGCATTGATGGGCAAGGTAGTCGCCTTCACGCTGGAAGCTGTTGGCCTGCCTATCGTTCAGGGCGGCAATGCCCGTACTGTTGACGCCTTTCGCAGAATCGTCGAGAACCGGGGTGGTGCTTTCCATGTGAATGCCGACGTCGAGGACATCCTTGTCGAGGGCGGTTCGGCGCGCGGCGTCAGGACGCGGGACGACCGCGTTTTCATGGGCAAGGAGATCATCTGCAACGTCACGCCCGGCCAGCTTTACGGAAAGCTGCTGGCCCTCAAGCACGTTCCCCCTGGCCTACGCCAGCAGGCAGCCGAGTACCGCTACGGCAAGGGGAACATGCAGATCCATTTGGCGCTGTCCGCCCCTCCGGACTGGCCTCAAGAACATCTGCGCGACGTCATCTACCTGCACCTTACCTCGGGTCTGGACGGTGTCTCGAGGGCAGTGAGCGAAGCGGAGCGAGGCCTGCTCCCAGCCGAGGGCACGATTTGCGTTGCGCAACCTTGCGCTGTTGACCCTTCCCGAAGCCCGGCGGGCGGCTGGGTGCTTTGGATTCAGGTTCCCGAGTGCCCTCGTCAGGTTAAAGGCGATGCTCTTGGAGAGATCGCTGTTCCTGCGGATGGCCGCTGGACCGCCGAACTCCGTGAGCGCTACGCCGACCGCATTATCGACCGCATTGCGCGCCAGGTCCCAAACCTCAAGGCGAGCATCGTCGGTCGTACGGTCCTCTCCCCAGCGGATCTTGAGTCGATGAACGTCAACCTCGTCGGCGGCGACCCCTATTCCGGCGAATGCAGCATTGACCAGTTCATGTTCTGGCGTCCGGTTCCCGGCGTCAAGGACCACGCTACCCCGGTTAAGCATCTCCACCACATCGGCGCCTCGACCCATCCAGGCCCAGGGCTTGGCGGTACCTCGGGTTACCACGTCGCAAATGCGCTCGCAAAGAAACGGGCGAAATCCAACTGATAAGTGAAGCAACCACAGGAGACAACAACCATGAGCAACAGCCTCGCGCACTTCGCAGCAGACCTGCTGTCCGGACGCATCCGCGTGGTGGACCTGACGCAGACCCTGAGTTCTGAATTTCCGACCATCTCGTTGCCTCCGGAGATGGGCCAGACTTGGCCCTTCCGGCAAGAGACCATCTCGCGCTACGACAATCGCGGACCAAACTGGTACTGGAACAACTTTTCGTGCGGCGAACATACCGGGACCCACTTCGACGCACCCGTCCATTGGATCTCTGGTAAAGACTTGCCGGACAATACGACCGACACCATCCCCGCCGAGAAGTTTTTCGCCACCGCCTGCGTCATCGACTGCTCGAGCGAGGCTGCGGAAGACCCGGACTATCTGCTCACTATCGATGCCGTCAAGGCGTGGGAAGCCCGTCACGGGCTCATTCCTCCCCGCTCCTGGGTCCTGATGCGCACCGACTGGTCCAAGCGTACCAGCGCCGAGGCGTACCTGAATGCGCGCGACGATGGCATGCACACACCTGGCCCTGACCAGGGCGTCGTCCAGTGGATGATTGAAGAGCGCGATGTTCATGGATTTGGTGTCGAAGCCATCGGCACCGACGCGGGCCAGTCCTATGGCTGGGAGTTGCCGTTCCCGTGCCATTACCTCATGCATGGCAACAACCGCTATGGCCTGCAATGCCTGACCAATCTCGACCAGCTCCCGCCGCAAGGTGCATTGATTGTCGCTGCCCCGCTGAAGATCAAGGACGGTTCAGGCAGCCCGCTTCGCGTCCTGGCTCTGATTCCCGGCTGACATTCCACTAGCTCGACCATAACCACAAAAGGAGGCGTACGAATTGAACAAACGAGCAATCGCGGCCATGCTGGCCGGTTCGCTTGCGCTGGTTGGCAATCAGGCAGCCCTTGCAAAGGAGGGTGCAGACCAGTACCCAAATGGAGCCGAAAGCTGGATGTCAGGAGCTTTGCCCCCGCCTGGCACCTATTTCCTCAACTACACCGGCTACTACGGCGGAAAGCTGAAAGACGGCAACGGCGACAACGCAAACATCGCCGGCAGCCCTGCAAAGGTTGACGCCTGGTTCGACGCGTTGCGGGTGGTGAAGGTCACCGACATCACGCTTCTTGGCGCGAGCTGGGGCATGCAGGCGATCGTCCCGCTCGTCTACCAGTCCATGAATCTGCCCCAGATGGGCGGCCGTCGCAACGCCACGGGCTTAGGTGATATCACGATCGACCCGATTATCCTGGGTTGGCATGGCGCGAACTGGCATGTCACGACGGGTCTGGATATCTACGTGCCTACAGGGCGCTACGATCAGAATGATCCCCGGGTCAGCATCGGCGCGAACTACTGGGCCTTCGAGCCAGTGGCGGCATTCACCTGGCTAAGCCAGAGCGGCTGGGAAATCTCTGCCAAGTTCATGTACAACATCAAGGGGAAGAACAATGACGCTAACTTCGGCGGCATGACAGGAAGTTACCAGTCCGGACAGGAATTCCACGTCGATTATGCCTTGGGCAAGCATATCGGCCCGTGGACTGTCGGATTGAGCGGCTACTATCTGAAGCAGGTCACGGACGACAAGTTCAATGGTGCCGTAGAAGAAGTGCCTGGGGTGTGGAGCCGTGGCCGTCGCGGCGAGGTGCTGGCTATCGGCCCTAGCGTCTCCTATACCAACGCCAAGGGAACTAGTTTCGTTGCCCAATGGCAGCATGAAGCATATGCAAAGAACCGGTTTGGCGGCGACAAGCTATGGTTCAAGGTAGTCACGGCCTTCTGACGAAACGAGCCCGTACTGGTCGCGGGTGCGTCACCAAGTCACGCGAGTTGAGTCCGCATCGCCGTCGGAGGGTGAAGCATGGCATCCATAAGCCTCTTGTTCCCTGATGCCCGGCAACTCCGGGTGCGCGATGTTACGCTTTTGGCAAGCGACGATCTGCAGACCCAGCGGGACAAGCTTGCGCGCATCATGCTGGACGCGATGTATCAATTCGTGGGCCTGCTGGATGTGCACGGCACGATGCTCGAGATCAACCGGGCCGCGCTCGAGGCGATTGGCATACGGATGGACGACATTCGGGGGAAGCCGTTCTGGGAGGCCCGCTGGTGGGTCGTTTCGCCAGAGACCCAGGCATTGCTGCGAGAGCTGATCCAGCGTGCGAGCCAGGGCGAATTTGTCCGTTGCGACTTCGAAAACTACGGCCAGGCCATGGGCGAGGAAACGATCATTGTCGACTTCTCGCTCCTGCCGATCAGGGATTCGAACGGGAACGTCGTATTCCTGCTCCCGGAAGGCCGCAATATCACCGAGAAGAAGCGCGCCGAGGCCGCGCTGGCGCGCAAGACCGAGGAACTGCAGGCAAGCTGGGAATTGATCAGCCGCCAGCACGACGAGCTCCGAAGCCTCTATGACAGGCTTCTGGCCGAGCAGGAGCTGTCGGAGCGTCTGCTACTCAATCTGTTGCCCCTCCCGATCGCTGAACGGCTGAAAGCGCGTCCTGACCGGATCGCCAGCGGCGTTCCGGAACTTATCGCCGACAGCTTTCCGGACGTGACGGTCCTGTTCGCGGACGTCGTGGCGTTCACGCGTTTCTCTGCAGGCATGAGCCCCGAGCAGTTGGTTGCCATCCTCAATGAGATCTTCACCGAATTCGACACGATTGCCGACTATCGTGGCCTTGAGAAGATCAAGACCATCGGCGACGCCTACATGGCAGCCGCGGGGCTGCCGGAGCCGGCGCCTGACCACGCGGTGCGGGCCGCGCATATGGCGCTGGACATGACAGACGCGCTCGCGCATTTCAACCACCGCACCGGCTTCAACCTACAGATGCGCATTGGCATCAACAGCGGCCCAGTGGTCGCCGGCGTCATCGGGAAACGCAAATTCATCTACGACTTGTGGGGGGCGGCCGTCAACACCGCCAGCCGGATGGAATCGCATGGCGTAGCGGGTCGGGTGCAGGTCACCGACGCGACTAGACAGCTATTGGGTGAGTCATTCTTGTTCGAAGAGCGCGGCGGAATCGAGGCGAAGGGGATAGGCGCGCTGCACACCTGGTTCCTAACAGGCCGGAATGATGCGTTATCCGCATAATGGGCTGTTTTCCCCACTACAATCAAGGCCTGCAAGTAGCTCGAACCGCTGCGTCGGCGCGTCCGCGACCCGGCCAGAGCTATATAGGGTTGCCCTTTGCTACCTGTCTGCACCATCGTAGAACGGTGCTGCAACTGGGCAAGCCGCTGCCCTCGCTCACGCACGAGGACCTGCTTTCGTACGAGCGCTTTCTGGCCGACCCGCAACCAGCCGCGCGCTGAGTGCTGGCCGGCAGCAAGAAACTCGCTCGCAGCCATCCAGACTGGCGCCCGGCAGCGTGCGCCAGGCGATGGTGATTCTGAACGCGCTGTTCGCCTGGTTAACCGAGGCGGGCTACCTGGCCGGCAACCTGCTCGCCTCGCCCGCCGCCGGCGCGCCCCCGCGAAGGCGCGCATCACTCGTTATCTGAGCCACGACTGTGGGAGACGGTCAAGGAAACAGTCGCTGGGATGCCGACCGAGACGGCGCGGAGAGACTGCATGCGGCCCGTTGCCGCTGGGTGCTGAGCGTGCTCTATCTGGGCGGCTTGCGCGCGTCGGAGCTGACCGCGATCACGATGGGCGCGTTCTTCTGTCGCCGCGATGCCCAGGGTGTCCAATAGCTGGCCGGAAGGGTTATTTCAATTTCATGAAACTATAATAAGACCCCCGCTGCAGGCTTACGGCTTTGCTTGAAGCCTTCCATTTGACCGCATGGTTAGCTACCACCGGCACCGGGCTAGACGCATCGCGCTGCGTGCGCATCGGTGTATTTCGGCGTAACGATTATCCACGATCCTCCATACGTGGAAGAGCGGGACACTGACTCCCCGCGCTCAGTCCGCGATGCCCGCCGGGAGGCGCGTGTGGGCAATCCCAAAGCGCTCGAGCGCCGCCGCGGCCGCTAGGCAGCAGTCCTCGCGCCAGGGCGCGGCGACCAGTTGCACGCCCATGGGCAATCCCTGTCCTTCTGCGGGCCACAGCGGGACGCAGCACACCGGCACGCCGATGCAGGACAGCGGCTGCGCCAGTAGCCCAAGGCCGGCGCGCGGCGGCACCTGTTGGCCGTGCAGATCAACTGCCTCGGCGGCGATGTGGCTGGCAACGAATGGCGTGGCGGGAGCCAGCAACAGATCGTAGCGCTCAAATAACGCCATGGCCTCGCGATAGACCTGCAGCCGCACCCGCTGCGCTTGGATGACCCAGTGCGCGGGAATCAGGCTGCCAGCCACCAGCCGGTCGCGCGAGTTCGGCTCATACTCCGCATAGCGGGTGCGCAATCGCTCGCGGTGCAGCGCACCACCCTCCGCGCCGGTGACGATAAAGGCCGCAGTGCGCGCCTGCTCGGCGCCGCGCAACTCCACTGTGTCGCGCGCGCCAATTGCAGCGGCCGCAGTGGCAACTGCCGTGCGCGCCGCAGCGTCGGCCATGGCATGGAACCAGCCACCAAGGATGCCGATACGCGCACCTCCGGGCGCCCAGCCAGACGCGTGCAATCCCGACAATCGGGCTGAACTGACCTCTTCTCAAGGAGCGCAAGCATTGATCGCATGATGGCTAACAGGTTGGACCGGGGCGAGGAAAACCCGATAGGGAATGTGAGCGGTAACGCTCGATGATCAGATGAGGACCTCGCCAGCGAATTCCATATGGGCCAGCAGGCTGAGCGGCCTGCACAAACGGGCCGGACATAAGCGTGCTGCCTTCACCTGTCGACCACCATGTCAATCGGCTTGCAATCCGGGAGGCGCACGACACGCGCCGTGTTATCGGCACCGCCACCCGCCGAGTAAGGCACCACCATGCGGCGGTTTGTCGGGGAACGCGATGGCGCTGAGCGGCACCGCCGCAGCCAGAATCGCCAGGCCTTTGCCAAGGCGCTGCAGGGTCATTTTCATGCTGTCTCCAGTTTTTTGTTGGTTCGGGCCGGCTATGCAGTCCCGAATCCGTACAGCGAGGCAGGGTTGTCCACCAGGATGCGCTGCCGGAGCGCATTCGTACCGGTCCAACGGGCCAGCAGGTCGTACAGCAAGGCATCGTCCGGCTTGACGCGGGTCTCTGCGGTCCAGTGCAATTGCAGATGCCAGCCCAACTCGGCAACACGATTGGCGAGCGCTTCCACCATCTGGAAGCTCACCACCGCATGGGCCTCGGTGTAGAGGGAGAAGCGGATGCCACGGATGCCTCCCGCGTGAAGGGCCTGCAGGGCCTCGTCGGTCACGTCCGGCCGCACCACCGCAACGCCGCGCGTATTGGCGAACCCCAACTTCTGGCACGGGTCGTAGATGTGCAGGTGAGCGTCGCAGGCGTTGGCGATCGCTGTGCTGTGTGGCGCGCAGCTTGCCGAAGAGTTCGACACCCGGGGGATCCGGGCGCCATCGCGGCGATCAGGCATGCCATGCCAACCTGTCCGCGGCTTCACGGACCCTGTCTCCGTGCTGATCGAGTGCGGGGGCGGCGAACGGCTCCGGGCCGGGCGTGCGCCCGAACTTCACGGCGCGCGTGAAGCCACGATAGCGGCCGACCACGGGGTGCTCGAACGTCGCCACCATCTTTTCCGCTGCGACCTGGGGAAAATCGAACATGTGCTCCACCGAGCGAGCGGCCGCGCACGGCACCTCCTCGCCGAATATGGTCTCCCATTCCAGCGCCGAACGCTCCTGCAATGCCGTGTGCAGGCGCGGCACGATTTCCCCATGATGCTCCGCGCGCTTGCGCACGCTGTCATAACGATCGGTCGACAACAGATCTGCCAACCCGGTCTTCTCGCATAGCGCCCGCCAGAAATGCGGGGTATTGGCCGAGATATATATGTAGCCGTCCCGAGTCGGAGACGAGCTATCTCAAGGCGTTTAGCCTGGTAGTCGAAACCGGCACGCTGGCCGAGGCCGCGAGGCGGCTCAATGTCACGCCGGCGGCGGTCTCTCAACAGATCCAGGTGCTGGAGCGTGAACTTGGCACTGCGTTGCTGGCACGATCCGGCCGCACCGTAGCGCCGACCGAGTCCGGGCGCCGCCTCGCTGCACGCTGTGTCTCGCTGCTAAAAGAAGTCGACGGCTTGAGGGGGTGGGTGAATCAAGCGGAGGAGGTGCGCGAGCTTCGCATCGGCACCATCAATACCGCGCTCCACAGTCTCCTGCCAGACGCGCTCGCGCGTTTTGCGGCCCGGCATCCGGGCGTGTCCGTCCGCATCAGGTCTGCCATGTCGAGCGAGCTTTATGACGCCGTCAAGCAATCGGAGTTGGACGCCGCGGTCTGCCTGCACCCACCCTTCTCCATCCCCAAAGCCTTTGCCTGGGAACTGCTGCGCAAGGAGCCTCTGGTCGTGCTAGCGGCGCAGCGGGACAGGGAAATGGATCCGCATGAGCTGCTGCGCACCAGGCCGCTGATCCGCTATGACCGCAGCTTGGGTGGAGGCAAGCAGGCCAACGATTACCTGCGCAAGGCCGGCATTACGCCCTCGCAGGAGCGCTTTGAGCTCAGCTCCTTGCTCGCCATTGCCATGATGGTGGATCGTGGCCTGGGCGTGTCGCTGGTACCGGATATCGCCTCGCCGCTGACTGCCGGCCTGCGTATCGTGAAGCTCCATCTACCGACGGAACCGGAGCCGCGTCGGTTCGGCTTGCTGTGGCGAAGGACGTCGCACAGCGCCAGCCTGATCCGATCCTTCCTTGAGCAGGCTCGCCTCGCGGCAAAAGCGTAGTTGCGTGCTACCGCCGCGCCCACGCGTTGCCGCCTACCCCGCAGTTCGGGGAGACAAAATACGCGGTGACGCGGCCGCCTTCCTGCATGGCGAGCTGCTGGTAGGCGCCGACGGTCCGGTGTCCGCCGTGCGCGGCCGGCTGCTTCCCGGCGACGTGCCCGCCTACGCCGGCTACGCCGCCTGGCGAGCCGTGCTGCCCGAGCGCGTCCTGCTCGCGTCAACCCATCAGCTCCTGCAGGACACCTTCGCGTTCCAGGATGGCGGCGGCCACCAGCTTCTGACCTACCGCATCCCCGGCGAAGACGGCAGCGTTCGCGACGGTGAACGGCGCCAGAACTGGGTCTGGTACCGGAGGCTCGCGCCGGGTCCGGCGCTCGACGCGCTGCTGCGCGACCGCAGCGGCCAGCGGCACAGCTACTCCCTGCCGCCAGGTGCCATGCAGGACATCGAGATCCGCGTACTGAAGGTGGCTGCCCTCAACACCCTGGCACCCGACCTCGCCAGCCTGGTCACCGCGACGCCGGATCCCTTTCTGCAGCTGAAAAGCCAGGCCTTGCCGGATCCGGCTTTGCTGCTGCCAGCCATGCGGCGCCCGGCAATGACATCTCAGGCGGCATCGCGCCCGGCAGGACCACCGGCGCGCGTCATCGCCACCTGCCAGCGGGGCGGGGAGCCGATGCTCTGGAGCAGGTGCGCGGAAAATGCCTTGAGCTTGGCCGGCGCGCGCGGCGCGGCCCGCACCAGATGGATGCCGCCTTGCGCCTGCGGCAACACGCCCTCCAGCAGTAGTTCCACCAGGCGGCCGGCACCGATATCCTCGCCGACCGACCAGTCCGGCATCAGCGCAATCCCGAGCCCCTGCAACACCGACAGCCGGCGCGCATCGCAATCATCACACTCCATGGCAAACGCGGCACTCGCGGCATGGGCCGGCCTGAGTACTTCTCGCCATCCGCGCATGCTGGTACTGTGGGCGCGGTCGATCAGACGGTGATGCGCGAGCTCTTCGGCATGCAAGGGACGGCCGTGCACCTGGAGATAGGCCGGCGTTGCGCAGGCGATATAGCGCTGGCTGGCGATGCGCCGGGCAATCAGGCTGCTGTCGGCCTGCTGTCCGACGCGGATGACCACGTCGAAGCGCTCCAGCACCGGATCCACGACACGGTCGGTCAGCTCCAGCTCCACGGTCAGCCCCGGATACTGCGCATACAGGCTGCCAAGATGCGGCACCACATGGCGTCGCGCGAAGGCCGGCAGGCAGGCAACCCGCAGCCTGCCACTGACGCCTTGTTCCAGCGCCGTCACGGCGTCGCGCGTTTCGTTCAGTTCCTGCAGGATGCGCGTGGCGCGCTCGAACAGCAGGTCCCCGGCCTCGGTGCGCACCAGCGCGCGCGTGGAACGCGTGAACAGCGCCACGCCCATTTCGCGCTCGAGGGCATCGATCTGGCGCGCTACCGACGACGCCACCTGTCCCTTGCGCCTGGCGACCGCCGAAAAGCTGCCGGCGCGCGCCACGTCGACGAAGGTGGCCAGGTTCTCGGCAAAACGGACAAATTCCATTTGTGCATTTCCCGCAAAGGCGTTGCGCGGAAGCAAAGGCTTCCCGTTGCAGCAACCAGCGCATAGTATCGGCACGATGCGCTGCGGTGCAAGCCTTTTTGCAGGAAATGCAAAGCAGAAGCATCATGTCATTTGCTAAACCGACAAGCCGACACGAACGATCGGAAGGTACCGACCATGGAGACAAGTTCCACGATGACTACCGCCCTTGCCCCCCTTTTCCATGCGGCGCGGGCGCGCGCGCAAACATCCGCCGCGCTGTTGCTGACGCTTGCCTGCACGCTGGCGCCGGGCTTCGCGCGGGCGGATGCATGGCCCGCCAAGCCGGTCACGATCGTCGTCCCCTATGCCGCGGGCGGCACCGTCGACAAGGTCGCGCGGCAGGTCCAGGAGGGCCTGCGCAAGCGGCTGGCGCAGACGGTGGTGATCGACAACCGCGCGGGCGCGGGCGGCACCATCGGCACGGGGCAGATTGCGCGCAGCGCGCCGGACGGCTACACCGTCGGCATGGTGTTCGACAGCTTTGCGACCGAGCCGCATTTCTACCCGAAGCTGCCCTATGCCTCGCACCGCGACCTGACAGGCGTTTCCTATATGGTGCGCTCGCCGATGGTGCTGGTCGTACCCGCCGCCTCGCCCTACAAGACCGTGCAGGACTACGTGACGGCGGCACGCGTGCCGAACAAGGTGTCCTACGCATCGGTGGGCAACGGCAGCTCGAACCAGCTCGTGGCCGAAGCCTTCCACGAGGCTGCCGGCACCAGCGGCATCCATACTCCATACAAGGGCGGCGGCCCGGCCATCAACGACCTGCTCGGTGGCCACGTCGACTCGATGATCGCGAGCCTGCCGCTGGTACTGCCCTATGTGCAGTCGGGCAAGCTGCGCGCGCTGGCCGTGACCTCGCGCCAGCGTGACGCGAGGCTGCCGGCTGTGCCGGCGGTAGCCGAGTCCTACAAGGGCTTCGAGGCCTATTCGTGGGTCGCGATGATCGCGCCGGCCAAGACCCCGCCGGAAGTGCTGGAGAAGCTGTCCAGCGCCATGACGTCGACGCTGCGCGATCCGGCGATTGCGAAACTGCTGACTGACGGCGGCTTCGACGTGGTGGCCGGCGACGCACAGCAGACCAACAAGCTGATCCAGGATGAATCGGCGCGCTGGGGCCGGCTGATCAAGGCGCGCAACATCGCGGTCGATTGAACGCCCTGCTGCTGGCATCGAGCCTTTACCCACTTCCTGACAGGCATTTTCGCGATGGTTCCTTTCGCCTACCAGACCCGTCCGCAACGCGTCGTCTTCGGCCCCGGCAGCCTGGCGCGGCTGGGCGACGAAGCCGATGCCCTCGGCGCGCGCAGCGCGCTGGTGCTGTGCACGCCCGGCCAGCGCAAGCTTGCCGAACGCGCGGCCGCGGTACTGGGCGCACGCAGCGCCGGGATTTTCGACGGCGCCGTGATGCACGTGCCGATCGAACAGGCGCGCCTGGCGCGCGAGCACGCCGCGCGGCTCGGCGCCGACTGCGCTGTCGCCATTGGCGGCGGCTCGACCATAGGGCTGGCCAAGGCCATCGCACTGGAGTCGGAACTGCCCGTCATCGCTGTGCCGACGACCTACGCCGGGTCGGAAATGACGCCGATCTATGGTCTGACCGATGCCGGCCTGAAGCGCACGGGGCGCGATGCGCGCGTGCTGCCACGAACCATCCTCTACGATCCGGACCTCTCGCTGGGCCTGCCCGTTGCGATCAGCGTGACCAGTGGCATGAATGCCATCGCCCATGCGGCGGAGGGGCTCTATGCCTCCGACCGTAACCCCGTTAGCCAATGGATGTCACGCGAAGGCATTGCAGCATTCGGCCGGGCCCTGCCGGTCATTGCCGCAGCGGAGCAGCACACAGATGAGGCGTCGCGCGAAGCCCGCAGCGACGCGCTCTACGGCGCCTGGCTGTGCGGGGCCGTGCTCGGCAGCGTGACGGCCGGTCTGCATCACAAGCTTTGCCACACATTGGGCGGGACCTTCAACCTGCCGCACGCCGAGGTCCACACGGTGGTGCTCCCCCATGCGCTGGCGTACAACGCGCCTGCCGCGCCGGAGGCAATGGCCGCCATTGCACAGGCACTGGGTGCCGGGCACGGCAGCGGTCCGCTCGCCGTGTTCGAACTGGCGGCGAAGCTCGGTGCGCCGACATCGTTGCGTGAACTGGGACTGTCGTCGGCGGACCTCGATCGCGCCTGCGAGCTGGCGCTGCGCGACCAGTATCCGAATCCGCGTCCGCTCGAACGCGAGGGGATCCGCCAGCTGCTGGAAGACGCATTCGCCGGCACAGCGCCGTCGGCCTGAACGGCAGCGGCCGGGGCTGCCACATCGCACGGACAACACCGCCACGGTCGCCATCCGTGCTCAGGCGTGCGCGATACCCATGATCCGGTTGCCCATGCCAATGCCCCACGCCGTCATTCTCGCGCCCTCCGCTAGTCGGTCCCAAGTACAGCCGGTCGTGCGAGCGCACGCCAAGCGCGCCGCGGGACGACGCCGGCAAAGGCAAAGGCGCCTATCACCTCGGGCTGAAGCACGATCCCGCCACCGCGGCTGCTCTGTGCGGAGGGCGAACGCTCAAACACCTCCACATCCCAGCCGACCGCGCGCAGCGCGGTTGCCGCGAACGAGCCGCCGAGCGAGCCGCCGATGACGAGGGCCCTGGGCGGGCGCGCGAGCGCCGCCGGGTCCGGCGCGACAGATGCCGCTGGTTCTGCATCAAGGGAAAGATTGCCTTCCATGTCTGGCTCCAATATGCGGTCCGATGTGCGATCCGATGCAGCCATGGTAGAGGGCCGTGCGTGATCGCTGAATGGGACGGCAAAGCAAGAGCGCTTTGCGGCAACAGCAACGACCGGCGGCGGCAGGCGGCGGCCCCGACGCTGCAGCCGCGGCCTTGCGCGCGATGCAACGCTGGATTGCACGGATATGCCATTCATGCCGGCGGCGATCGCGCCTAACCTTCCTGCATCCCCGACGCATCGCGTTGAACAAGGGGAAGCGACATAGAAAATAAAGCCACTCTTCACTATGTGAGACAAAGACAGCCAGGTTGCCGAGCGCAAGCGTAGTCGCCGAAGAAGCGCAACTGGCCGGTCTGCGGTCTGTGAGGCGCCTTTGCGCATGCCGGCAGGGAGGTCCGGACATGCCAGCACCAACATTTCGCCGCTCACCCAGCCCTCATAAGCACAGGCACCCCATCCACAACCAGCCGGACCTGCCCCCGCCCCGCATGAATTAACTGCACGGGCAAATTCTTCTCGCCCAACCGCCGCCGGAGCAGCAGCATCCGCGTTTCGAGGTTGTCCTTGATCTCCGGTAGCCGCAGCGCCTCCGCCAGTCGGATCTCGCGGTTGCTGAACGCGTTCCGGCCTTCGTTGATGTAGACGCCGAGCATATAGGCCAGCAGGCGTCCCGCGACGCCCTTTATAACGTAGGCGTTGTCGATGAAGACGCTATCGTCAATAGCGTGGTGCGTCACGTGGATGACGCGATCATCTGGCAGTCCGGGCACCGTGCGGAGCACTGGCGGGCGGGCATCCGGGACCAGCGCTTCGCAGAGCGCCAGAGCCAGTGCGCACTGGCTGGCGATCATTTCAAGTGTCGTTTCATGTGCCGTGCGAAAGGCGATCCGCTCCGGGCTTTCCACAAACAACACGCCGCGCAGCGTGTCCTGGGCCAGCATGGGGACGGCCATCTGACTCATGGCGTCGGGCAGGCTGGGCAGCACGATGATGCGGGTGCGGTTCTCGTCGGCGGGGCTGGTGGCTTCGATCGCGTTGCCCAGCCGCCGAATCCGGCTCAGGTCATTGACTTTCACCGGTCGCCGGGTGACGGCGGCGATGCCAATTAGTCCCTCGTCGAATGCCACTTCGGAACCAACGCCGGAGCGGCCGTAGCCGCGGCTGACCACGGTGGTAAGCAGGCGTCGGATTGGGTCGCTCTGCAGCACGATGGCATGCGGGAATCCCAATTGCGCGCAGCCATCGAGCACTGCACCCATTACGCCTTCCGTATCGCTTTGTGCGCTGATGGTTTTCATCACCTGGCCGAGGACGGCAAGATCGGGCGCCGGCGATGCGTCGCCCGCATGATCCGTCCCCGCGGGAGAAACCACAGGTACGATGTCATCGACGCGGAACACGTCGATGGCCTTGAGACGCATGATGCCAGCCATGCCGACTTGGGCGCTGCTGGCCCGCAAATGGTCTGCCACGCGCTTGAACAGCGGTCCTTCGTCGCGGGATGAAACCCAGGTGATATCCAGCTTGTACTGACCGCCGTGGCGGGCGCTGACCAGCAGCAGGCAGGCATGCGGATTGGCGCGGATATTGGCGGCGGTCTTGGCGAAGAACTGGTTGGAGATGGCGATATGCGCGTCGTCCACCATCACCACCTGCGACAGGTAGGAGATATTGGGCGTGCCGTCGGCCGCAGTTGTGGCGATGATCGAGGGGATCACGCCTTCGAAGCAGTCGTCGAGGTCGCGCAGTGGCATCATCCCGCACCCCTAGCCGTGGGTGAGTCTGCGGCGGTGCCTGCCTTTGGCCCGGGGGTCTGGATGTAGGCCTCGCGCACATGCAGCCGTGCGACCGTCAGCTCCCGATCCGCGAGCCACGACGAGACCAATTCGGGCCGCAGTCCGAGGCCGCCGAACAAAGCATCGATGTCGGCCCGGTAGCGCCGGGAAAGCTCCAGGTCTGAGGAATCGACTGCGCGAAGTTGGGCGAAGCCTTTCAATTGATAGGAGACATAGTCCGCGGGGCGAGCAAAGGTGACGGCGGCCTGCCCGTTGGCGGCTAAGTTGTCCATCGCTTCCGGCCATTGCCAGGCGGACACGATGACCTCGACGATTTCCTCGTCGATCGCGCGAGCACCGACCGCGCGAGCGATCGAGGGGCGGTTGGCCTGGTCTCGCGTGCCCACGATGATCATCACGGGGCTCGCGATAAAGTCCAGGATCTCTTCTGATAGCCGCATATTGGCCCGGATTGTCTTCGCTTCGCAAACGGTTAGGAACAACTTAGGAAGTACGGCAAGCCGCTTAGCAACTTTTTAGCGACGTTATTTTGTGTGGCAGATTATAACGTTGGGACCATCGACAAAAGGGTAGTCCCACCATGCAACATCCGAAAAGCAGGCAGGTTGCCATCATCGGCGCCGGCCCGGGCGGCTTGGTCTCGGCTCGCTGGCTGCTGCAGCACGGCTTCGAGCCGATCCTGTTCGAGGCCGGCGACCGGCTCGGCGGTCAATGGAACTTGTGCAGCGCGGCCAGCGCGACCTGGTCCGGGATGCGCACAAACACCAGCCGAGTCACGTCGGCCTTCTCCGACCTGGACCATGGCACAGATGTCGCGACGTATCCGCGCCAGGATCAAATGCTTGCCTATCTGGAGCGCTATGCAGCCCGCTTCGATTTGCTGCGCTGCATCCGCTTCGGCACGCGTGTCGAGCGCCTCGAGGCCGCGGAGGGCGGCTGCTGGCGGCTACGCTCGCGCAGTGCGAGCAGAATGCACGAAGAGAGCTTCAGCCAGGTAATCGTGGCCACGGGCGCGCAAGCCGTGCCGCTACTGCCCGACATTCCTGGCATGGCGAACTTTACCGGCGCGCTCGGTATCGCACATACCGCGCGTTACAAGGGTGCTGAGCCTTACCGAGGCCGTTCTGTGCTGGTGGCCGGCTGTTCGATCAGCGCCCTGGAAGTCGCCTCTGATCTCGCTTTTGGCGGAGCAAACGTCACAGCAGCCTACCGCCGCCAGCGTTATATTGTCCCTAAGCTAATTGCGGGCGTGCCGGCCGAACATATGCTGTTCCACCGCGCGGCAGCGCTGGCGGGCGAGGCGCTTCCGGCCGAGGCGCTAGCGGATAGCCTGAAGGCGGCCGTGCTTCGGGCCGGCGGCGCGCCCGACCAGTTTGGGGCGCCAGTGCCCGATGCCAATGTGTTTGCGGCGGGCATCTCCCAGTCACAGGGATTCCTGCCGGCGGTGGCCGAAGGCCGCGTTACCGTGCGCCCCTGGATCGACCGCATCGACGGGGGCACCGTGCGCTTTACCGACGGCACTGTCGCAACGCCCGATGCGATTCTCTTCGGAACCGGCTATGGCCTGTCGGTGCCGTGGTTGGCGCCAGACATTGCACGCACGCTGAACTACGACGGCAGGGGGCTAGACCTGCACGCTCATACCTTTCACCCGAACCTCCGGGGACTGGCCTTCGTCGGCCTCTACAATCTGGTCGGCCCCTATCTGCCGGTGCTCGAACTGCAGGCCCGTTGGATTGCCTACACGCTGGCCGGCCTGGCACCCATGCCGTCGCCGACACAGATGGCGCAAGGGCTGGCGGCGTGCCGGGCGATGCGGCAGCGCGGGCAGCAGCCAGTGCTACATGATCTTGCGGTTTCGCTGGCGCGCCAGATCGGCGCGGAGCCCGATCTGGCGCGCTGGCCCGAGCTCGAACGCGCGCTGTTGTTCGGCCCCCTGTCGCCGGTCTCGTTCCGCCTGCAAGGCCCAGACCACCTGAACGACGCGCCGACCCGGACGCTGGCAGCGGCTCAGGCATTCGGGGCAATACGCGGCCCGGAGTTTACGCCCGAGGAGCTGCGGTTGCGCAGCTTGATCGGCAGCCGGGAAGCCGCCGTCGCCTGAACCGCGCCTCGCGTCGCCAGCCAGTCCAGTCGCCCACGCACGCTGTACGTCCGGGCCGCGAGGGGCCCGACGCGGCGAACGCCACCTGGTTCGTCGTGGCGCTCCGGGGAAGGCGGCCTCGACTTCGAGGAAGAAAGCCTTCGATCACACCGGTGTTCAGCAGTTCGGGCAGCTGCGCCGCGGATCAGCCGTGCATGGCCGACAGGAACTGCTGCAATTCCGCCGTCCGTGGGTCGCCGAACAGCTGCTCAGGGGTGCCGGTCTCGTGCACCCTGCCGTGGTGCATGAAGACGATGCGGTCGCTGACCTTGCGCGCAAAGTTCATCTCGTGCGTGACCATGATCAGCGTCATGCCGTCGGCGGCGAGCGACTCGACCACACTCAGCACCTCTCCCACCAGCTCCGGGTCCAGTGCCGAAGTGATTTCGTCGCACAGCAGCACGGCCGGGTCCATCGCCAGCGCGCGGGCGATCGCCACGCGCTGCTGCTGTCCGCCACTGAGCTGGTCGGGGTAGCTGTCGAACTTCTCGCCGAGGCCGACGCGCTGCAGCAGTGCCTGCGCGCGCCGGCGCGCATCCGCCTTCGGCACGTCCTTGACCAGCGTGGGCGCGAGCATCACGTTCTGGCCTGCGGTCAGGTGTGGGAACAGGTTGAAATTCTGGAAGATCATGCCGACGCTCTGTCGCAGTTCGCGCATCGTCTTCGCGTCGCCGTGACGCAGCACCTGGCCGTCGATCGACAGCTTGCCTTGCTGGAAAGTCTCGAGCCCGTTCAGGCAGCGCAGCAGCGTGCTCTTTCCAGAACCGCTGCGGCCAATGATGCAGACGACCTCACGCCGGCCGATCTGCAAGTCGATGCCCTTCAGGACTTCGTTGTCGCCATACTGCTTATGCAGGCCCTCGACATCGACGAGAGCAAATGGCTGGGTGGTGGCGTGTGATGTGGACATGGATATGCAGCTTGGAGAGCCTTGCTAAGGCTTGGTAGGCGTGGGTGGGGGGCTCGGTGCGAGCCCCCGTCGCGGTTCTATCTGCGGATTCAGGCATGCGCCTGCCAGCCGCGTTCGAGCCTGCGGCTCCAGAGCGACAGCGGGAAGCACAGCGCGAAATACAGCAACGCGACGCAGCTATAGACCAAGAAGGGCTGGAAGGTCGCGTTCGAGATCATCTGCCCGGCCTTGGTCACTTCGACGAAGCCGATCACCGAAGCCAGCGCAGTGCCTTTGACGATCTGCACCATAAAGCCCACCGTCGGCGCCACCGCGATGCGGGCCGCCTGCGGCAGGATCACGTAGCGCAATTGCTCGCGCAGGTTCAGCGCAAGGCTGGCCGATGCTTCCCATTGGCCGCGCGGAATCGCATCGACGCAGCCGCGCCAGATCTCGGTCAGGTAGGCGCTGGCATAGAGCGTGAGACACAATGCGGCGGCGAACAGCGCCGAGGTTTCGATGCCGATCAGCGCCAGCCCGAAATAGGCCAGGAAGAGCTGCATCAGCAACGGCGTGCCCTGGAACAGCTGCACGTACAACGCAATGCCGCGCCCCGCCCCCGGCACCCGGGAAATGCGCGCCACCAGCAGCAGCAGGCCGACGACGCCGCCGCCGACGAAAGCAATCAGCGACAGTCCGACGGTCCAGCGCAACGCCAGCAGCAGGTTGCGGAAGATGTCCCACAGTGAAAACTCGATCATGGCCGTCTCCTGTCAGCGTCCGAACAAAAAGCGCGGCCCGATCCAGTTCAGGGCCTGGCGCACCGCAACGGCCAGCGCCAGGTACGCGACGGCAACGGCGATATAAGCTTCAAAGTTCCGGAAGGTGCGGCTGGCGATAAGGTTTGCCGCATAGGACATTTCCTCCGCGGAGATCTGGCTGCAGACCGACGAGCCCAGCATCACGATGATGATCTGGCCGACCAGTGCTGGCCAGACACGCTTGAGCGAAGGCGGCAGCACCACGCGCGTGAAGATCTGCCAGCGGTCGAGCGCCAGGCTCTGCGCGGCTTCGATCTGCCCGCGCGGCGTGGATTCGAGGCCGGCGCGGATGATCTCGCAGGCGTAGGCGCCCAGGTTGAGCGTCATCGACAACACGCAGGCCACCTCGGGCGTCAGCCGCACGCCAATCGTCGGCAGGCCGAAGAAGACGAAGAACAGCTGAATGATGTAAGGGGTGTTGCGGATCGCCTCGACATAGCCGCCGACCATGGCGCGCACCCACGCCGGCGCGTGCAGGCGCGACCAGGCGCACCCGATGCCGAGCACGGTGCCGGCGACTGCCGAGAATGCCGTCAGCAGAACGGTCAGGAAGAGGCCCTGCAGCAGCATCGGCCATTGCGAGAGCACTGGCCCGAAATCAAAGGAAATCATACGCAACAGCCACACAGAAGCGAAGGTGGAACCCGCGACGGCGCGCGCCGCCGCGGTCTTGGCAGGTTCTTATTCGGGCAGCTCGCCGGTGCCGCGGCCGAGCCAGCGCTGCGCATAGTTACCCAGCGTGCCGTCGGCCCTGGCTTGGCGCAGGATCTCGTTGACCTTGGCCAGCAGTGCGGTTTCGCCCTTGCGCACGCCGATAAAGTTAGGCGAGTCCTTCAGCAGCAGCTTGTATTCGGCGTCCACCTTCGGATACTTCTGGATCGCCATGGCGGCGACCGCAGCCCCGGTGGCAACCAGCTGGGTCTGCTGCGTCACGAAGGCGGCCACCGTCGAGTTGTCATCCTCGAAGCGCTGGATCTTCAGCGTGGGCGGCGCGACCTGCTGCAGCACGTCGTCCTGAATGGTGCCGCGCGTCACAGCGATGGTCTTGCCCCCAAGGTCGGCAAAACTCTTGATGCTCAGGCTCTTCGGCCCGAACACCGCCTGGTAGAACGGCGCATAGGCGATCGTGAAGTCGATCACCTTGGCACGCTCGGCGTTCTTGCCCAGCGCCGACACGATCAGGTCGATCTTCTTCGTTTGCAGATAGGGAATGCGGTTAGGCGTGCTGACCGGCACAAGGTCGGCCTTGACGCCCATCTTGTCGGCAATCATCTGCGCCACGGCCACATCGAGCCCCTGCGGCTTCAGGTCGGGGCCCATGAAGCCATACGGCGCAAAGTCGACCGGGATGCCGATTGCAATCGACTTCTTCGCCATCACCGCGGTCAGGGAATCGTCGGCCTGCGCAGGCGCCATGGCGACCAGGGCGGCAGTGACGAGGACGGTGGCAATGGCGGTGAACTGTCTGCGTTTCATAAAACACCCTTTCTTCAGTCGGTCGAGGAGAACGAAGGGCCAATTCGCAAGATGCATGCCACGGCTCCTTGAAGCGTCGCCCGGAACCAGGAAGAGATAACACTCTCTTTAGATTCGACGGATTACGCGAGATCAGGCAAGCCATGGTGGCAGTTGGCATCGTCTTTGCTCGGGAACGATCGAAACGTGGAACAGTAGTTTCACATGCTACAAATAGAGAAACTCTGGTTCCATAACTGTGCGAGACGGCGCCAAACCGGTGCAGCCGGAACGAGACCCAGGTATCGCAATCGATCGCTCCGACATGAACACTTACGACGCGCTCGAAGCGCAGATCATCCAGTGCTACGGTGAGTTTTCCGGAACCGACAAGAAGCTCGCCGACGTACTGCTCAGCCGCAAATCCGAGTTGCTCGGATACTCCGCTACCGAGCTCGCCGACCTGGCGAGCGTGTCCAAGGCGAGCGCCGCCCGCTTCTTCCGGCGGCTCGGCTATGCCGACTTCGGCGCGTTCCGGCAGGCGTTGCGCGACCAGCGCGCCAGCCAGTCTCCGCTGGCAAAGATGGGTCGCGCTGCCACCCCGCGTGGCGCTCGCACTGGTGTGGCTTTACCCGCGTTCGCCGGACTGCAGGCACATGTTCAGCTCGACGCGCACCGCCTGGCCGCCCTGCCGGAGCAGCTCAGCGAACGGGTACTCGATACCACCCTGCGCGAACTGGCCGATGCGCGCCGGGTCTGGGTGGTCGGCTATCGCAACAGCTTCATGCTGGCCTTCTATGCCAATGCCTTGCTGTCGCAGGTACGGCCGGAGGTCTACCTGCTCAACGAGCAGGCCGGCAAGGATGCCGAACTGATCGCGGAAATCGACAGCAAGGACGTGCTGCTCGCGATCGATTTCCGGCGCCGCGCGCGCCGGCTCGCACCGATCGTCACGCTGGCCACCGAGGCGGGGGCGAAGA
Organism: Cupriavidus sp. IK-TO18; assembly: GCF_015549295.1. NCBI lineage: Bacteria > Pseudomonadati > Pseudomonadota > Betaproteobacteria > Burkholderiales > Burkholderiaceae > Cupriavidus > Cupriavidus sp. IK-TO18. The sequence goes on along the minus strand of NZ_JADGMP010000020.1, from coordinate 53,598 downwards.
TCATCCTGCTCAGCGATGCCCCGGTCTCCGCGCTGACCACGCACGCCACCGCCGTGCTGCGCTGCTCGCACCATGGCGACCAGGTGTTCGACTCCTATGTAGCCGCGACCAGCCTCGTCAATTACCTCGCCACCGCGATGGCGCGGCGCGCCCGCAAGCGCGCGCGTGCGCGGTTGGCGCGGGTCGAACGCGCGCATGACCTGCTCGACGATCTCGACCTGCAGGCGTGAGCGCCCCGCATCCCGAATACAGCGCGAGTCGGCTCGCGCAACCCCCTCTCCTGTCAACACCGGAAGTCCCATGTCCACGTTACCGCAGCTCAAGCTCGATCTTTTCGTCAACCCTGCGCGCACCCGCAGCGAAGACTATGGCAGCACGCGCGAGGCCATTCTCGGTGCGCCGGCGCTGGCCACCGCGCAACGCGCCATCACCGCCTGGGAGGGCTACCGGCCTACGCCACTGCATGCGCTGCCGGCGCTGGCCGCCGCGCTGGGCGTCGGCAAGATCCACTACAAGGACGAAGGCACGCGTTTCGGTCTCGGCAGCTTCAAGGCACTGGGCGGCGCCTATGCGGTGGGCCGCCTGCTGGCGCGCGAGATCGGCAAGCGGATCGGCCGCGCGTTGACCCCTGCCGCCCTCACTTCGCCCGAACTGCGCGCGCTGTGCGCCGATTACACGGTGACCTGCGCCACCGATGGCAACCACGGGCGTTCGGTCGCATGGGGCGCCCGGCGGTTCGGCTGCGCCTGCGTGATCTACATCCACGCCGCCGTCAGCGAAGGACGCAAGGCGGCGATCGAGCAGGTCGGCGCGACCGTGGTACGGACTACGGGCAACTACGACCAGGCGGTCCAGCAGGCCGACCGCGACGCTCGCGAACGCGGCTGGCACGTGATTTCCGACACTTCGTATCCCGGATACATGGACGTCCCGCGAGATGTCATGCAGGGCTACCAGGTCATGGTGGCTGAGGCCGTCGACGCGCTGCCCGAGTGGCCAACGCACGTCTTCATCCAGGCCGGCGTGGGCGGTTTCGCCGCCGCCGTCTGCGCCTACTTCTGGGAACGCAACGCAGCGCAGCGCCCGGTATTCGTGGTGGTCGAGCCGGACGCGGCCAACTGCCTGTACCGCAGCGCGCGCGCCGGCCACGTGACGGCGGTGACCGGCACGCTCAATACGCTGATGGCGGGCCTCGCCTGCGGAGAAGTGTCACTGCTGGCGTGGGAAGTGCTGGCTCACGGCGCGGATGCCTTCTGCACCATCGATGACGGAGCGGCGGTGGCGACGATGCGCTTGCTGGCGAATCCCGCTGATGGCGATCCCGCCATCGTCGCCGGCGAATCCGCGGTAGCGGGCCTGGCAGCCGCCATTGCGGGCATGCAAGATCCGCAAGCGCGTGCAGCGCTGGGCCTCGGCGCGCGCAGCCGCCTGCTGTTCGTTGGCAGCGAGGCCGATACCGATGCCGGGTTGTACGCGCGGCTGGTCGGGCGCAGTGCCGACGCCGTGCGCGCGGGAGCGCAGGCATGACAACGAACCTTAGCGCGGACAGCGGCCGCACGGCGCTCGACACCGAGTTCCCGGGCATCGACGGTGCGCGGTTGCTGCGCCGGCTCGACGAACTGAATACGCATGGCGCCATCAACGGCGGCGGCGTCTGCCGCTTGGCGCTGACTGACGCCGACCGCGCGGGGCGCGACTGGACCGTCGCGCAAATGCGCGCGCTCGGCATGGAGGTTACCATCGATGCCATCGGCAACGGCGTCGCGATTCATGCCGGCCATGAAGACCTGCCGCCGGTGATGGTCGGCTCGCACATCGATACGGTACGCACTGGCGGCAGGTACGACGGCAACTATGGCGTGATGGCCGGACTGGAAGTGGTCGCTGCGCTGCGCGATGCCGGCGTGCGGCTGCGCCGCCCGCTGGCGATCGCCTTCTTTACCAACGAGGAAGGCGCCCGCTTCCAGCCGGACATGATGGGCTCGCTGGTTTTCGTGGGCGGCATGCCGCTCGACGAAGCGCTCGCGGCAGGCGGCATCGACGGCAGCACGGTCGGCGCGGAACTGGAGCGAATCGGCTATCGCGGCGATGCGCCGGTCGGCCGGCCCGAGGTCGACAGCTTTGTCGAGCTGCATATCGAACAGGGCCCGGTGCTGGAGCGCATGGGCGTGCAGATTGGCGTGGTTGAAGGCGTGCAGGGAATCAGCTGGACCGAATTCGTGCTGGAAGGCGTGTCCAACCATGCCGGCACCACGCCGATGGCCCTGCGGCACGACGCTGGCTACTGCGCCGCACGCATCGCCACCTTCGTGCACGATCTGGCGCTGCGCTACGGCGGCCGCCAGATCGGCACGGTCGGCGCGATCCGCTTCGAGCCGAACCTCGTCAACGTGATTCCGAACCGCGCGACCTTTACCGTCGATCTGCGCAACACCGACGTCACGGCGCTCGCGCAGGCGGAAGCCGAGGTGCTCGCCTTCGCGCACCAGACCTGCGCGACGGAAGGTGTCGCGCTGCGCCAGCGTTCGCTGGCGCGCTTCGAGCCGGTGGCGTTCGACCCGCTGGTGACCGACCTGGTGCAGCGGCACAGCGACGCGCTAGGCCTGTCGACCACGCGGATGCCGAGCGGAGCGGGCCACGACGCGCAGATGCTGGCGCGCGTCTGCCCTGCGGGCATGATCTTCGTTCCCAGCGTGGGCGGACTCAGCCACAATGTTCGCGAGTTCACCGAAGCGGCCGACCTGGTGCGGGGCGCGCAGCTGCTGATGCGCGTGGTCGTCAGCCTGGCCAACCGTCCCTGAACGACCCGGGCACAGCCCCCCGATCCAACACCTTCTCTTCCCCCGAATTTCAGGAGTCAATCGTGTCCCGTTTCATCCATGTCGCACTTGGCCAGCTGGGCCCGATCGCACGCGCCGATACGCGCGTGCAGGTGGTCGCGCGGCTGTGCGAAATGATGCGCGAAGCCCATGCCTGCGGCGCGCACCTGATCGTCTACCCTGAACTGGCGCTGACCACGTTCTTCCCGCGCTGGTATATGGACAGCGATGGGGAAATCAACAGCTTCTTTGAACGCGAGATGCCGAGTGCCGACACGCTGCCGCTGTTCGCGCTGTCGCGTGAGCTCGGCGTGGGCTTCTATCTCGGCTATGCGGAACTGGCCAACGAGAACGGGCGCGAGGTTCGCTACAACACCTCGATCCTGGTTGACCGCAGCGGCACCATCGTCGGCAAATACCGCAAGGTGCATCTGCCCGGCCACTGCGAGCACGAACCATGGCGCCGCTTCCAGCATCTGGAGAAGCGTTACTTCACGCCCGGTGACCGCTTTGGCGTCACCGAGGCCTTCGGTGGCAAGATCGGCATGGCCATCTGCAACGACCGGCGCTGGGCCGAGACCTATCGCGTGATGGGCCTGCAAGGGGTGGAGATGGTCCTGATCGGCTACAACACGCCGGTGCACAACGCGCCCGCGCCCGCGCACGACGACCTGTCGCTGTTCCACAACCAGCTGTCGATGCAGGCGGGCGCCTACCAGAACGGCACCTGGGTGGTCGGCGTGGCAAAGGCCGGGATCGAGGAAGGCGTCGACAGCATTGGCGGCAGCTGCATCATCGCGCCATCCGGCGAAGTGGTCGCGAGCTGCATCACCAAGGGCGACGAAGTGGCGATCGCACGCTGCGACCTCGACTTCTGCGCGCTATACAAGCGCACCACCTTCAACTTCGACCTGCATTGGCAGCCGCACGCCTACGGCATGATCGTCGAGCGCAGGGGCGAAACGCTGCGCGCCGATGGGTCGCCGCTTGGCTAACGGAGCTGAACAGACCAGGCGATGTTCACCGGGTTGCTGAGGCAGGATGAGGGACGCGACACGCGACGAGCGGGCTCGGGAACCGAAGCCCGGCGTAGCGGTGGCCGGCAGCATGCCAATCAACGTGGCGCCCGCAGGGCGTCATCCAGGCCCTTGCTCCTGTCTTCGCTGTCAGGGACGTCGCCCATTCCGATGCTACTGCTAATGGGCAGGCCCTTTCGATACCGAGCGCTGTAGTTGACCAACGTAGGCGCGTTGTTCCTCAGGTACCAGTAGACTTTATCCAGGTTCCACCACAGCGTGCTGAATTCATACTCCGTCCTCGTCAGGAGTCCGGCGTCCAATGCCTTGATGCGCTCCAACGCTTTGCGGCCGTTGCCATGCCAGACCAGCCACTTGGCGTGAGTGATCTCCGGTTTCCACCAACTCCCGTTCCAGCGAGTCGATCGTCTTGCTGCCGAACACAGAACGTTGCACCCCCTTGAACTTCATCCCGATGTGGAACCAATCGAGGACCGGTTGCCGCCTGCGCGGCGTCTACTGTGGTCGGCGATATCTGCAGCAGCGTGTCGAACGCGGTGGCCCGGCGCCCCCGCCAGCTTGCCGTCGCGGGTAACGACCTCGATGTCCGCCGGCACGACCGCTTCGATCGCCCTTTCAAACGCGGCACCGCCCTGCCAACCGCACCCGGCGGTATCTGCTGGGATATGGTCTCTTCGAGTTGGGTCTGACCGCGGCCTCTCACTTCAAGCTCTGGCAGCTTTGCGAGCCATCGCTGAAGCGTTTGGCAGACGAGACTGGCGGCATTGCCTTCATGACGATCCGGAGCGGGGCGGACGCCATCTCCGTCGCTCGTGCGGAAGGACGGAACGCCATCAATATCCCGAGTCTGGAGATCGGCGTGCACCGGCCACTGGGAGTCGGGGCGGGAAGCCTTGCGCTGCTCATGTCCCTGCCGGACGATGAAATCGAGCGGATCGTGTGCGCCAACGCGAGGCGTTTGTTCGGCTACGGCAAGCTAAGCGTTCCGCTAATGCTCGAGATTGTCAGAGCCTCCCAGCGCTGCCCTTGTAGGGCACCTGCGTAAGGTCGATGCCTGCCAGGCTCTTGAAGTACTCCATGGTCAGGTGATTCGACGTGCCATTGCCCGCCGACGCGTAGTTGAGCTTGCCCGGCTTTGACCTGGCCAACGCCACGAAGTCCTTGAGCGAGCGGATCGGCGAATCCTCGCGAACTACCAGAAGGTTCGGCGAATAGGCGCCCAGCGCCACCGGCACCAGGTCCCTGGCCGTGTCGTAAGGCAGCTTCTTGTAGAGGTTCCCTTTGACGCGCCGGCCGCGCGGCGCCGCAGCGCCTTGCGGCCCAGCCACCTTCACTCGCCGCGGAAGGCCGGCGTGCGTTTGCCGTGGAACGCCTCGACGCCCTCGCGGAAGTCCGCCGAGCTGCGCAGCCGGCTGTAGCAATGGCCTTCCAGTTCGATGGCGATCGACAGCGGCGCGTCCTCGGTGTCGTTGAGCAGCTTCTTGGCGGTGCGCTGCGCCAGCGGCGAGAAGCCGCGCAGCTCATCGACCAGCGCATCGGTAGCGGCGGCCAGTTCACTGTCAGCCACGCAGTCGACAGCAAGGCCCCAGTCATAGGCCTGCTTGCCCGGGATGCGCCGCGAACGCATGACGATGTCCTTGGTGCGACCGATGCCAACCATCTTCTGCAGGCGTGCCGAGCCGCCCGAACCGGGGATCTGGCCCAGCTTCTGCTCGGGCAACGCATATTCGGTGCTTTCCGTCGCGATGCGGAAATCGCACGCCAGCGACAACTCGAAGCCCACGCCGAAGCAGTATCCCTGGGTGGCGGCGATCACCGGCTTGCTGCACCGCGCCGGCGCCGCAACGTTCCATGCCAGCTTCGACACATGCTCGGGCGAAGCTTCGAGGAAGCCCTTGATATCGCCGCCGCTGGAAAAGTGCTTGCCCTGGGCGCGCACCACGATCACGCGCACGCGCTCGTCGTCGTCAAGCGCCTCGAAGGCCATGCGCAGCTGGTCGCGGGCATGCATCGAGATGACGTTGTACGGCGGGCGATGCAGCACGATGTCGGCGCGCTCGCGCGCGGCGTCGACATCGACGGAAAAGCCGTCGAGATCCTTCAGCAGGTCCTGGCCGCGGTGGGTCAGTTGGGTCATGTCTTTGCTCCTGGTTTGGTTTTGCTCGGGAATTCACGCCGCGCCGTCCGGCGGCAGCAGCACGTCGCAGGTGTACTCGCCCGCGGACAGCTTGCGCCGCAGGATCTTGCCCACCGGCGACTTCGGGATATCGGCGACGAAGACGTAGTCGCGTGGTCGCTTGAAGTTGACCAGATCCGACGCGCGGCAATGGCCGTCGAGCCCGTCGGCGCTGACGAAGGCCTTGCGCTTGACAAAGGCCACCACGCGCTGGCCCCAGCGTGGATCGGACACGCCTGCCACGGCCACTTCATCGACCGCAGGATGCAGCGACAGCACCGACTCGATCTCTACCGGCGAGATATTTTCACCGCCGCTGATAATCATGTCGTCGACCCGCCCGGTCACGTAGAGGTCGCCATCGGAATCGAAGTACCCGGTGTCCCCGGTGAAGTACCACCCGTCGCGCAGCGACTTCCTGTTGGCGTCGTCGCGGTTCCAGTAGCCCTCGAAGGCCTCGTCGCCAAGCAGGTCGGCGATGATCTGCCCTTCCTCGCCCGGCGTGGCCAGCGCATCGGGCGAACTGGCATCGAGCCGCACCACCCGCAGCCGCGTGTTGAGCCCAGCGCGGCCCGCGCTGCCCGGCTTGCGCGTGGCATGCTGGTCGACGCTGAAGGTGTATACCTCCGACGAGCCGTAGTGGTTGACGAACAACTCCGGCCTGAAGGCCTTGGCCAGGCGTTGCAGCAAGGCATCGCTCATCGGTGCGCCGGCAAACCCCAGCTTGGTGACTGAACTGCTGTCCACGGCATCGAACTGCGGGTCGCCGAGCAGGTCGTGGTATAGCGTCGGCACCAGGTAGAGGCAGGTAAGCCGGAGGCGGGCGATCTCAGACAGCGCCTGGGCGGCATGCCAGCGGCGCAGGCAGACGAACAGCCCGTCAACGAGCGCCATGGCCAGGAGCGAGCGCACCCCCATGGTGTGGTACAGCGGCATCACGCCCAGCGTGCGCTCGCCGTGCCGGTACAGGTTTTGCGCCACGTGCGCCAGCGCCGCGGCGCGTTCCTGCCGGTGCCTGCGCGGCACGCCCTTGGGCTTGCCGGTGGTGCCGGAGGTGTAGAGCATCAGCGAGACATCCTCGGCGCCGGCCTGGGGGATGCCGCTGTGCGGTGCACTTTCCAGCAGCGTGTCGAAGGCGAGCGTCGCACCGGCAACGTTGTCCAGGCCGATGCGCGGCATGGCCTGCGCGGCCGCGCTTGCGGCCACGGCCTCGGCGCTCACGGGTTCGTACACCAGCGCACGAATCTCCGCATCGCCAATGCAATAGTCGATCTCGTCGGCCTTGGCACGCCAGTTGAGCGGCACCATCACCACGCCGGTGAACTGGCAGGCCCAGTGGAGCGTGGCCATCTCCCAGCGGTTCTGCAGCACGGCAAGGATCCGCTGGCCACGCCGCAGGCCCTGCGCTTCCAAACCCGCGGCCACCCGCAGGATGCGTTCGTGCCATTGGAGATAGGTCAACCCCAGGTCCCCATCGACGATGGCGGGCGCGTGCGGGCTGCGCTCCACGCTTTGCAGGAAAGTGCGTCCCAGGTCAAGCATGGCTTGCCTCCTTCGCGGGCTGCGCGCCGGCCCGGCGTGCCTGTGCGCGCGCGGCCGCCACGTCCAGCACGGCAGCCACGATCGGCGTGTAGCCGGTACAGCGGCAGATATGGCCGGACAGCATCTCGCGCACCTGGGCTTCGGTGGGGTCCGGCACGCGCTGCAGGTAGTCCGCGCATGACATCAGGATGCCCGCGGTACAGAAGCCGCACTGCAGCGCATGGTGGCGACGGAACGCCAACTGCAGGTCGCCAAGCTGGTGGTCCGGCGCCAGTCCTTCGACCGTGTCGATGCGGCGGTCTTCGGCCTGCACAGCGAGCATCAGGCAGGAGCGCGCGGCCACGCCGTCGACCTGTACGGTGCAGGCGCCGCAGACGCCATGCTCGCAGCCCACGTGGGTGCCGGTGGCGCCCAGTTCATGGCGCAGGAAGTCCGACAGCAGTTCGCGCGATTCGCACCAGCCGCTGCGCTGCCGGCCGTTCAGGGTTACCGAGATACAGCGCCGCTCGTCGCGACGCATCACGGCAGCGGGCAACTCACCCGCGGCGATGGTTCCTTTGTGTTTCACTTTGCCTCCTCGATCACCCGCATGCCCAGCTGCCTGACCAGGTGGCGGCGATACTGCGCACTGACATGGGCGTCATCCTGTGCGCCCAGCTTCCAACTGAAATCGTTGATGGCCTCCGCCAGCGCGCGGCCTTCCAGGCGCGGCCAGGTCTCCAGCACCGGCCGGTCGGCCACGCCGCCCACGGCGAGCGCGATGGCGTCGTCGGTCACGATGGCGGCGCACGCGACCAGCGCGAAGTCGCCATGCCGTGCCGAGAACTCCGTGAAGCCGTAGCGCGCACCCGCGCGGCGCAGCGGAAAGCGCACCGCTTCCACCAGTTCATCCGGCTCGCGCGCCGTCATCAACATGCCCTGGAAGAACCGCGCTGCGGGCAGCACGCGGCGCCGGCGCGAGGAGCGCAGCACCACTTCGCCGCCCAGCGCGAGCAGCACCAGCGGCAGTTCCGCGCTGGGGTCGGCGTGGGCGACCGAACCGCACACGGTACCGCGGTTGCGGATCTGGAAATGCGAGATGTACGGAAACGCCAGTGCCAGCAAGGGAACCTCGTCGGCCAGCGACGGGCGCCACTCGACGCTCCCCTGCGTGGCGGCGGCGCCGACCACGAGGTGGCCCTGCTCGACCCGTACGGTATTGAGCTCGTCAGTGCGCGAGATATCGACCAGCAGCTGGGGCTGCGCCAGCCGCATGTTGAGCACCGCCATCAGCGACTGCCCCCCGGCCAGTACGCGGGCCCCCTCTCCGCCGCGCGCGAGCGCCTCCAGTGCTTCCTGCGTGGTCCGCGCACGCACGTAATCGAATGCCGCGGGTTTCATCGGCGGACTCCCAGGCGGGCAAGCAGGCGCGCCAACCAGCCCGGCGCCTGCGCGGGCTCGCCGGCGGCCTGCCGCCCCAGCGATTCGAACAATTGGCGCAGCACCACCTTGGCCGCGCCCTCCAGCATCCGCCCGCCGACCGCGGCGACCTTGCCGGACACCTCTGCCTCATAGTCGTAGGTCAGGCGGGTACCGCTGCCGTGCGGCACGAGCTCGACCACGCCGTTGCCGCTTGCACTGCCCAGCGACGAAATGCCGGCGCCGGCCAGCCGCAAACGGTGCGGCGGGTCAAGATCGGACAGCGAGATCTCGGCGGCGTAGCGGGCCTTGATCATGCCCACGCCAACGGTCACGTCGGCGCGGTACTGGTTCTCGGCCGTGCGCTCCAGCGCATGGCATCCGGGCACCACCCGGGCCAGCGCCTCGGGATCCAGCAGCACCGCGAAGATGGCTTCCGGGCTGGCCGCCAGATCGACCGTGCCGCGCGCGGTGAGCGCCTTGCCCCCGCGCCCGCCGGCAGCCGGCTGGCTTGCGCGCGCCGCCTCCAGCAGTTCCGGGCGGGAGGGTGGCGGGTCGTCGATGCCCAGCAGCGCCATCACCCGGGCGGGCGTCAGCGGCAGCCTGATGTCGGGGATCCCGAGCGCGTCGGCCACGGCATTGGCGATGCACGGCGGCGTGCTCATGTTGTTGCCTTCGCCCAGGCCCTTGGCCCCTAGCGGCGTGAATGGGCTCGGCGTCTCCAGGTGGACGATGACCGGGTCCGGCACTTCACAGGTGGTCGGCATCAGGTAGTCGGCCAGCGTGCCGGACTGGAAGCTGCCGTCCGCCCCGTAACGGAACTCTTCCATCAACGCCGCGCCCAGCCCCTGCGCAAAAGCGCCCCGGATCTGCCCGTCGGCCAATGCCGGATTGAGCAGCGTGCCAGCGTCGTGCGCGGTGACATAGTGGTCGATGCGCACGCGCCCGGTGGCGCGGTCGACCTCTACCCCGCACATGTCGAAGGCAAAACCATACGTGGCGGAGGCATTGATGCGGTCGGCCTCGTCCGGCGCCTCCAGGTTGGGCGGCGACCAGAACACGGTCTCGCGCAGGCCCGGCTCCTCGCCCGCGGGCAACAACTGCGGCGACCAGTGCGGCGCATTGCTGGCCGCGCGTCCAAACGGCAAACCCGCGTCGGCGGCGCCTTGCACGAAGACGCGACCATCCCCGAACACCAGCGACTCGGGTGCGCAGCCAAGCTGCGGTGCGACAATGCGCGCCAGCTTGTCGCGCACCCGCATAGCGGCCAGGTGGACCGTACCGGCCACGGCGCCCGCGAAACGGCTGGAGTAGTTGCCGGAAGCTACCGACCAGGCATCCTTGTGCGTATCGAACTCGACGTTCACGACCACGTCGGCCGGCTCGATGCCCAGTACGTCGGCAACCACCTGCGCGCAGACGGTCATATGGCCCTGGCCCGCGGGCGTCGACGCGATCGTCACCACCACGCCGCCCAGCAGGTCCACGCTGACCGTCGCACTGGCGATCGCCCCGTTCTTTGGACCCGACTTCTTGCGGGCCTCGGCTGGCATCGCCGTGGTGATATACCCCATGTTCGACACCGACGGCTCGACGATGGCCGCAAAGCCGATACCGTACAGCCGCCCTTCACTGCGCGCCTGGTCACGGCGCCGCACCAGCGCTTCGTAGCCACCCTCGGCCTGCGCGCGCGCCAGCGCCAGCTGGTAGTTGCCGGAATCGAGCAGCGCGCCGGACGGCGTGCGGTAAGGGAAGGCATCGGCGGCGACGAAGTTGCGCCGGTAGACATCGAGCGGGTCCAGGCCCAGTTCGACCGCGATCCGCTGCACCAGCCGTTCCAGCGCAAAGTACACCTGCGGACCGCCAAAACCGCGCACCAGCCCGGTGGGCGTCTTGTTGGTGAGCACGACGCGGTTGCGCACCAGCAGGTTCGGGATCGCGTAGGCACCCGTCAGGCAGCCATGCATGCGGTAAAAGGTGGCCGGTTCCGGCGCCCGCAGGTAGCCGCCGCAGTCCTCCACCTGGTCATAGGCAAGTGCGACGATGCGGCCATCGGCCTCGACCGCGGCTTCCAGCGTGGTCAGGCGGGCGGTCGCGGAGGTGGCCGCGCTCAGGTGCTCGAGCCGGTCCTCCACCCACTTCACCGGTGCGCCGGCCTTGCGTGCGGCCAGGCACATCAGCACCACGTAGGGAAACACGGCCTGCTTGACGCCGAAGCTGCCGCCCGAGTCGCGTGGCGCCTTGTGGCGCAGCCGATTCGCCGGCACCTTGAGCGCCATGGCCATCACCGCATGAAGCGAAAACGGCCCCATGAAATTGGAGGTGACGTCGTAGCCTTCCTCGCCAGCCAGGTATTCGGCGATCACTACGCCGCACTCGATTGGCGCGCAGGTATTGCGCGGGTAGTGCGCGGTCAGGCTGACCTTGTGCGGCGCCGCCGCGAACGCGGCTTCCGGCTCGCCATAGCGAAAACTGCGGTCACTGACCACGTTGGTGCCGACTGCCGGATGCAGCACGGGCGCGCCGGCTTCCAGCGCGCCCTCGATGGACACCACCGGTGGCAGCACACGGTACGACACCTTGACCAGGTCCAGCGCGTCCTCGGCCAGCGCCCGGCTTTCGGCCACCACCACCGCAACCGGCTCGCCGACGTAGCGCACTCGATCGACGGCAAGCGCCCACTGCTCCATCGGCGACTTCACGCCGACCACGAACGGGCGCGACCACGCGGCAAGGTCCGCACCGGTCAGCACCGCATGCACACCGGGCGCAGCCAGCGCGGCGGCGGCATCGATCTCGCCCAGTTCCGCATGAGCATGCGGCGCACGCAGCACGGCTGCATGCAGCGTACCGGGCTTGATCGCAAGGTCGTCTCCATAGCGGCCGCGGCCGCACAGGATCGCCGCGTCTTCTAGCCGCTCCATCGAGCGGCCCACATGCGGCTTGCGGACCGGCGCGGTGTCGCCAGGCGCGACGCGGGGCGGCTCGGCCCGGCCCTGGCGCAGCGCATGCTGGTCGCCGCTGCCGGTGCGCGCCGCCGGGGCGCCATTAAGCAGCGCTGTATCGCTCATTGCGGCGGGATCCTTGCGTCCCCGACGACCTTCTGCCACTTGCCCAGTTCCTTGCCGATAAAGGTTGTGAAGTCCGTGGCACTGCCGCCCGCGGGCGCGACCCCCTGCTCCTGGAAGGTCTTGCGCACGTCCTCCATCTTCAGGATCTTGTTGATCTCGGCGTTGAGCCTGCTGACGATGGCCGGTGGCGTACCGGCCGGCGCGACAAAGCCGTGCCAGGACGAAACCTCGTAGCCCGGCACGCCCGCCTCCGATACCGTGGGCAACTCCGGCGCGGACGCCGCGCGATGGTGGTCGGCAACGGCAATGGCGCGGATCTTCCCTGCGCGCACCAGCGGCAGCACATGCGGCAGCGCGTCGAACGCCACCTCCACCTGCCCGCCGCCCAGGTCGGTCAGCATCGGCGTGCTGCCCTTGTAGGGGACCTGCGACAGGCTGATGCCCGCGGTGCGCTCGAACAGCGCCATCGCCAGGTGGTTCGACGAGCCGCTGCCGGAGGAGCCGTAGTTGATGCTGCCCGGCGCGGCCTTGGCCGCGCGCACCAGGTCCTGCACCGAGCGGATCGCCGAACCGCGCGAGACCACCAGCGTCATCGGCGACTGGCCGGCCAGGATAATCGGGACGAAGTCCTTGCTGGTGTCGTAGGGCAGCGATTTGTACAGCCAGGGATTGGCGGCAAACGGGAACTGCACCACCAGCAGCGTGTAGCCGTCGGCAGCGGCCTTGGCGACGAAAGAGGTGCCGATGATGGTGCCGGCACCCGGCTTGTTGTCGACGATCACCGGCTGGCCCCAGGCTGCGCTCAGCTTGCCGGCAACCACGCGGCCGAGGGTGTCGTTGAACCCGCCGGGCGGATAAGGGACCACCAGGCGGATCGGCTTGGCCGGATAGGTTTCGGCCGCCACCGCCGTACCGGCAAGCAGCGATGCGAAGGCGAGGCCGAAGGCCACGCGAAGCGTTTTGCAAATCATCCCTGTCTCCATGCTTGTATTGGTATTCACCGCGATCCGCGGGCCGCCGCGCCGGCTATGTCGTTGCCAGCCGGCCGCGATCGGTGTCAACCGGTTCGGCCTCGTCTGCCCGTGCGCTGCGGGCAAAGTCGTCTGCCAGGCCGCTCCACCGCTGTGGCAGCTGGTCGTGCTCGATCGAGAACAGGTCGAGGATGCGGCCAACCGTGTGGTTGACGATGTCATCCACGCTCTGCGGGTGCGCGTAGAAGGCCGGCACCGGCGGCATGACAATGGCGCCCATCTCCGTGACCGCGGTCATATTGCGCAGGTGCGCCAGGTTCAGCGGCGTCTCGCGCGCGACCAGCACCAGGCGCCGCCGCTCCTTCAGCACCACATCCGCGGCGCGCGTCAGCAGGTTGTCGGCAAACCCGTTGGCAATGCTGGCCAGCGTTTTCATCGAACACGGCGCGATCACCATGCCCTCCGTCACGAACGACCCGCTCGCCACCGCGGCGCCGATGTCGCGCACGCTGTGCGCCACATCGGCCAGCGACTCGATCTCGCTGCGCCGGATGCCGAGTTCCTGCGCGGCGGTCAGCGCACCCGACGAAGACACCACCAGATGGGATTCGACTGCATCGATTCGTGCCAGCGCCTGCAACAGCCGCACGCCGATGACCGCGCCGCTCGCGCCGGAGATGCCAACGATGATCCGCTGCCTTGCAGTCATGATGCTAGGCCTCCTGGCCAAGGTAGGCCTGCCATGACGGCGCGCCGGAATTAGCCAGCAGGGACTCGAGGTGCACCGCGTCCTCACCGGGAATGCGCACACGGGTAAACACATGCGAGTCGTAGGTGACCGGCCGCGTGGCGTCGATGCCCATCTTGGCGCTGATGCCCTGCAGGTGCGGGGGTGCTTCCATGCCGGCCTGGCTGGCCGCCACCGTGGTGGACGGATCGAGCACCGAGCCCTGGGCCCCGGGTACTACCACCAGGTCCCGGTCGGCCTGGAAGCGCGTGGCGACGGCCCACTCGACCTCGGCCGGATCGTGCACATTCACGTCGGTATCGACCACGGTGACCTGCTTCAGGTCGTAGTGGGCCCCGAACGCGCACAGGATCACGTTCTTCGCCTCGCCTTCGCGCTTCTTGCTGAACTTGACGTAGAGGTGGTACCGGCACACGCCGCCTACCGACAGATGCACGTCCTGCACGCCCGGATGGCTGCGCCGCAGGTGCGACAGCAGCGTCGCCTCGCGCGGGATAGCGCCGAGCAACAGGTGCTCCATTTCGGCAGGCACGATGGTGTGGAAGATCGGATTGCGCCGATGCGTCACGGCATCGACCGCGATGACCTCGCGCGGCTCGCGCGCGCTGTAGTACTTCGGAAACTCGCCGAACGGGCCCTCGGGTTCGCGCACGCCGGGAAGGATGCGCCCCTCGATGACGATCTCCGCATCCGCGGGCACCACGACGCCATTGGTCAGGCACTTGGTGGCGCGCAAACCGCTGCCGTGCAGGGCGCCGGCGATCTCGAGTTCGTCGCGATCGATTGGCGTGATCGCCTGTGATGCCAGCATGGTCAGCGGGTCCACGCCGATCACCACAGCCACGGGCAGGGCGTCGCCCGCTTCTTCTGCCGCCTGATAGAAGGCGTGCAGGTGGCGCGGCAGCATCAGGATCGCCATGCGGTCTGGCCCATGCACTTGGATCCGGTTGATCGACACGTTCTGGATGCCGGTACGCGGGTTACGCGCAATCACCAGTCCGGCGGTGACATAGGGGCCGTTGTCGTGTTCGCTGTGCGTCGGGATCGGCAGCAGCCGGTGCAGATCAAGGTTGCCGTCCTCGCGGCGGTGGACCACCTGCTGGCAGGCGGCCTCGCCCGGGCCAAGTTCGGCCACCGGCAAGGGATTGTCCACGGCATCGCTGAAGCGCGAAAGCAGCGCGGCCTCCGGCACGCCCATGGCTTCGGCCAGCCACGCACGCCGTGACATGAAGCCGCTGACCACAGGGATCTGGTGTGCACCCGGCCGGGAGAAGAACGCGGCCTGGCGGCCATCCAGCCGCTTCGCGATGGCGGCCAGCTGGTGCTCGAGCGACACCGGGACGTCGACGCAAGCCAGCCGCCCGGTATCGGCCAGATGCCGCAGCCAGCTGCGCATCGTCAGCGGCCCATGCTGCTGGCCGGCCGCGCCGGAGTCGGCGCCGCGTGCGATGTCGGCCTCGAATTCATACATGGAGTTGCTCCTGTGGATCCTGCTTGTCGCCTGCCGCGTTCTGCACGGGCGAGGCGTATCGGTGTGAAGTTGTGACAAGCGTAGCGGCTCTATTCCATAAGCTCTAATATTGTTTTCTGATGTAAAAAATCAGTTCTGATGATGTCAGTACTTGTACGGGTGCATGGCGTTGGAACGACCTTTTCGCGGCGACGCAATGCCAGGTGCACATGACCGCTGCCGCGGGGACCCAAATGATCCGGGGCCTGGCATCCGGTGTTATAAGGTTTGAGACATCATCATCAGATCTTATGACCCATAGGGACCCATCAAGCACATGGACTTGCGCCAGGTTCAATACTTCATCGCCTTGTTCGAGGACGGCTCCGTCACGCGTGCCGCCAAGCGCCTGAACATCGTCCAGCCGGCACTCAGCATGCAGATCGCCAAGCTGGAGGATGAACTGCGCCAGCAATTGTTCGAGCGCACTGCCTATGGCATGTCGCCGACCGCGGCGGGGCGGCTGATGTACCGCCTGTTCCTGCCGGTCATGCGGGACTTCACTGCGGCGCGCGAGCAACTGGTGCAACGCGACGAAGTGGTCACTGGCAGCGTGGCGATCGGGCTGATCGCGTCGGTCACCGAGGGAGTGCTGGTGGAATCCCTGTCACGCTTCAATGCCCGCTATCCGCAGGTCGAGGTGACCGTTGCGGATGGCTACAGCACGACACTGATCGACTGGGTGGCCGGCGGCCGACTGGATGCGGCGATCGTCAACAAGCCGCGCGAGCGCATCTCGCTGGAGGCGAAACCGCTGCATGACGAGGAGATGGTGCTAGTAACCAGCGCATTGCACGGCCCGGAACTGCCCCCGACCATCGAGCTGTCGCGGCTTCCCAACCTGGAGTTGGTGCTGCCAAGCAAGCACCACGGCTTACGAAGCGTGCTGGATACGGCGGCGCAGCACGAGGAGATCGTGCTCACCCCGACATTTGAGATCGATGTCCTTGGGACGCTCGTCAACTTTGTCAAAGCGACGCGGTTTGCAACGATCCTGCCCCACATCGTCGTGCGCCGCGCCGTCGAGCAGGGCGCGCTGCGCGCGCATCCAATCCTGGCCCCCCGGATCGTACGGCACATCATCGCTGTCACACATCCACGCCGCCCGTTAAGCAAGGCGGGCGAGTTACTGGTCGGCATCATCGCGGACGAAATTCGCCGCTTGTCTACCAACAGCGAGGCAGCAAATCCGACGCAAATTCAATGATTCGAACCGCGGGCGCCTGTGAGCGCCCCGGGCCGCTGTCCTGGGCCAGCGCCTTGTCCCACCGACTGCGCTACGCTGCTGGCTCGCGCATAACGAGCCAGCAGGTCGGTCATGGCCGGGCCACTGCCCTTGTACGGAATATGCAGCATGTCGACGCCCGCCAGGTTCCCATTCATTTTCCGGGCACCTTTGAACGACAAGGGTTCCAGCCGGATACCCGGTGACAGGGGGCCGTTCCCGCCCGGGGTCGGGCAGGCCAAAGCCATCCGGACCATGTATCATTGGTCATCCGCATCGAATCGATAATCGATTCATCAATATCTTGTTGCAATACCTTGCCATCGTGGTGCAGTGGATCACGCCGATGGTGCTCCTTCAAGCTGACCCATGTCCACGGAATCTCAGCGGCCGGACCCGCTTTTCAACCAGTCGCTCGAGAAAGGCCTGGAAGTCCTGCGCGCATTCAATGGCGTTCACCGCACCCTGACGCTGGCCGAGCTGGCCGATCTGACTGGCATGACCAAGAGCTCGGCGCAACGCACGGTCCATACCCTGGAGCGGCTCGGCTATGTCGACAAGCATCCGCAAACACGCCGCTTCCGTCTGACGCCGAAGGTAATGGAGATCGGCTACAACTACCTGGCGGCGGATGCCCTGATTCCCGTTGCCAGCCCCTATCTGTCGCAACTGGCGAATGCCAGTGGTGAAACGGCAAATCTCACCGAGCCCGTGGGACTCGACATGGTCTATGTGGCGCAGTTGATGACGGCCAAGTATGTGCCCGTGCTGACGCCCGTGGGCATGCGCATTCCGATGTACTGTACGAGTTCCGGCCGCGCCTACCTAAGCACGCTGCCCGATGAACAGGTGCGGGCGATGCTCGGGGCCTCTGCGCGCGTGAGGCGCACGCCGGCCACGCTGACCGATGCCGAAGCGATTTTCGAACGGGTAGTGGCTTGCAGGAGCGTGGGCTACGCCTGCAACGAAGAGGAACTGTTCCTGGGCGACATGGGCGTCGGCGCGCCGATCGTGAACAACCGTGGCGTTGCGGTTGGTGCGGTCCATGTGTCGCCGCCTGCCAGCCGTTGGACCATGGCGGAGGCCCAGAAGAAGCTCGGGCCACTGGTCGTGGAATGCGCGTGGGCCATTTCCAGGTCCATCGGACATTGAAAGCCCCGCGGGCTCGCCCCCTCGTGTGCGAGAAAACGCGGCGCCCGCGGGCGATGCATCGGCCTTCAGCGTGCGTGCGCCAGCATCGCCTGAAGCAACACGTTGGCGCCGGCTTCGATATGTTCTGGCAGCGCGTCTTCCAGTTCGTTGTGGCTGATGCCGTCCTTGCACGGCACGAAGATCATCCCCGTTGGCGCAAGCTGCGCAAGATAGACGGCGTCATGCCCTGCCCCGCTTACCACGTCCATATGGGGAAGGCCCAGTGATGCCGCAGCCCGTCTGATACTGTCCACGCACGATGCCGCGAACAGGCACGGCTCGAACTTGACGACCTGGCGGATGTCGACCGATACCGCGGCCGCCTCGGCAATTCCCGCGAAGGCCTCGCGCATGGCCGCGTCCATCCGGTCGAGCCCTTCCTGCGACAGGTTGCGGAAGTCCACCGTGAAATCGACCCGCCCCGGGATCACGTTGCGCGAATTGGGCCTGACCTCCACATAGCCTACCGTGCCGCGCCCATGCGGCGCTTCCTCGCGCGCGATGCGGTTCACCATCTCGATCATGCGCGCGGATGCGAGCAGCGCATCATGGCGCAGGGCAAGCGGTGTCGGACCCGCGTGGGCGTCCTGGCCGGTCACGGTCACGTCGTACCACTGCTGGCCGAGCGCGCCCGAGACCACGCCGATCGGCAGGCCCGCCGCTTCCAGCACCGGCCCTTGCTCGATGTGGGCTTCGAAATAGGCGGCATACATGCCGCCCGGCACCTCGCCCGCGGGATGTTCACCGCGATAGCCGATAGCCTCGAGCGCCGCATCGACACGCACGCCGTCGCGGTCCGTCCGGGCGCGGGCATGATCCGCCGCGAACACCCCGGCAAACACACCTGATCCCATCATGACAGGGGTGAAACGCGTGCCTTCCTCATTGGTCCAGAACGCGACTTCGAGCGGCGCGCGCGTGTCGATGCCGAGATCGTTGAGCGTGCGCATTACCTCGAGTCCGGCCAGCACGCCGAAGTTGCCATCGAACTTGCCGCCGGATGGCTGCGTGTCGATATGGCTGCCCGTCGCCACGGCCGGCGCTTCGGGGTCGGTTCCATGGCGGCGTGCGAACACGTTGCCGATCTCGTCGACACGTACATCGAGCCCGGCCTCGCGGAACCACTGCACGACGAGATCGCGGCCCTTGCGGTCCGCGTCGGTCAACGCGATGCGGCATACGCCGCCATTGGCCGTGGCGCCGATCGCGCCGAGATCCATGAGGGACTGCCAGAGGCGGGCGCCATTGATGCGGGGAAGGTGCTGCGAATCCATGTGTGTCATGCCTGCGGTGGTTGAACATCGTGCCCTATGCAGCAAGAAGCAGACCAATGCATGCGCATGTCCTGCTGGCATATCAATTGCTAGATCGTTCGCAGCCATTCCCAACCCAGGAGCATTGCCCGTGAACCACCCTACGTCCATCCAAGCGAAAGGTTTCTCCGCTGCTGTGCGGTCCGTGTCCGCGGCCGTCGCGCTCTCGCTGCTCGCCTTGCCCGGTGCCGCGATGGCCGAGAAGGTGTTGCGCATCGGCATGACCGCCGCCGATATCCCCCGCACGCTGGGCCAGCCCGATCAGGGCTTCGAGGGCAACCGCTTCACCGGCATTCCCATGTATGACGCACTCACGCAATGGGACCTGTCCAAGAGCAACGGGCCCAGCCTGCTGATTCCCGATCTTGCCACCGAGTGGAAGGTCGAGGACAAGGACAAGACCAGGTGGACCTTCAAGCTGCGCCCCGGGGTGAAGTTCCACGATGGCTCTCCGTTCAATGCCGATGCCGTGGTGTGGAACGTCAACAAGGTCCTCGACAAGACGGCGCGACAGTTCGATCCGAGCCAGGTGGGCGTGACGGCTTCGCGCATGCCTACGCTGCGCAGTGCGAAGAAGATCGACGACCTGACCGTTGAACTGGTCACGTCCGAGCCGGACTCCTTCCTGCCGTATAACCTGTCGAACCTGTTCATGGCGTCGCCCGCGCAGTGGGAGAAAAAGTACGCCGCGGTCCCCGCATCGGTAACCGATGCGGGCGAGCGCAGCAAGCAGGCATGGGTCGCGTTCGCCGCCGACGCGTCGGGCACGGGCCCGTTCAAGATGACGCGGTTCGTGCCGCGCGAGCGCCTTGAACTGGCAAAGAATGCAGCTTACTGGGACAGCCTGCGCGTGCCCCGCATCGACAAGGTGGTGATGGTGCCGATGCCCGAAGCCAATGCACGCACCGCGGCATTGCTGTCTGGCCAGGTCGACTGGATCGAGGCACCGGCCCCCGACGCCATCGCCCAGATCAAGAGCCGCGGATTCAACGTCTACGCCAACGCCCAGCCCCATGTGTGGCCGTGGCAGCTGTCGTTCGCACCGAACTCACCCTGGCTCGACAAGCGTGTGCGTGAAGCCGCCAACCTCTGCGTGAACCGCTCTGAGCTCAAGGCGCTCCTTGGCGGCTATATGGCGGAGGCCAAGGGCATTGTAGAGTCCGGCAATCCCTGGTGGGGCAACCCGAAGTTCGACATCCGGTACGACGCCAATGCGGCGCGCAAGCTAATGAGCGAAGCGGGCTACTCCTCGGCCAGGCCGCTCAAGGTCAAGGTACAGGTATCGGCCTCCGGCTCCGGCCAGATGCAGCCGCTGCCAATGAACGAGTATGTCCAGCAGAACCTCAAGGAATGCTTCTTTGATGTCGATTTCGATGTGGTCGAATGGAACGCGCTGTTCACGAACTGGCGCGTCGGCGCCAAGGACGCAAGCGCGCACGGTGCCAATGCCATCAACGTGAGCTTTGCCGCCATGGATCCGTTCTTTGCCATGGTCCGCTTTGTCAGCACAAAGACGCAGCCTCCGGTTTCGAACAACTGGGGCTATTTCGGCAACGCCGAATTCGACAAGCTGATCGAGACGGCACGCACGTCGTTCGACGCCAAGGCACGGGACGCGGCGCTGGCGAAACTGCACGCCCGCATCGTCGAGGAAGCACCGTTCGTGCTGATTGCGCACGACGTCGGTCCCCGTGCTATCTCGAAGAAGGTCAAGGGCGTGGTCCAGCCGCAAAGCTGGTTCATCGATATCGCCACGATGTCGATGGATTGAACCTGTAACCCGGCACCCGCTCTCTTTCGCTCAGCAGGAGAGCGCCCAAGGGGACGGACTCGCCACGTCTCGTCCAGCCCCCGCCTCCCTGCCCGCACGGGCAGGGAGCGCATGACACCCACACGACGGGCACAGACCATGACTTATCTGTTCCACCGCGTTCTCTATGCGTTTCCGATCCTGCTCGGGGTCGCGCTGCTCTGCTTCTCGCTGGTCCACATCGCTCCCGGCGATCCGCTTGTGTCCGTGCTGCCTCCCGACGCCTCCGAAGAACTGCGGCACCAGCTCACCGCGCTATATGGCTTCGACAAGCCGTTCCTCGAGCAATTCGTGCACTGGCTGAGCCGCGCACTGCACGGCGATCTGGGCACTTCCATCGCCACCAGCCGGCCCGTGATGGCTGAAGTGTCGAACGCCGTGGTCAACTCGATCCGGCTCGCGGCGGTGGCCACGCTGATCGGCTTCGCTCTCGGCAGCCTGTTCGGCTTTGTCGCGGGCTACCTGCGCGATTCAGTAGCCGACCGCATTGCCTCGTTCCTGTCGGTGCTCGGCGTCAGCATTCCCCACTACTGGCTCGGCATGGTCCTGGTGATTGCCTTCTCCGTGCTGCTCGGGTGGCTGCCCGCCACCGGCGCGGGGCCGGACGGCTCCGGAGCCTGGACGTGGGACTGGGCGCACGTCCAGTACATGCTTCTGCCTGCCGTGACGATGTCCGTGATCCCGATGGGAATTGTCAGCCGTACGATCCGCGCGCTCGTGGCGGAAATCCTGTCCAACGAATTCATCGTCGGCCTGCGCGCGCGGGGATTGTCGGACTTCGCCGTGTTCCGCCACGTGGTCAAGAATGTCGCGCCCACCGCGTTGTCGGTGATGGGCCTGCAGCTTGGTTATCTGCTCGGCGGCTCGATCCTGATCGAGACCGTGTTCTCTTGGCCGGGCACCGGATTCCTGCTCAACTCGGCCATCTTCCAGCGCGATTTCCCGCTCCTGCAGGGCACGATCCTGGTACTGGCCGTTTTCTTCGTGATGCTGAACCTGTTCGTCGATGCGCTGCAGACGGTATTCGACCCGCGCATCCAGCGCAACTGAGGAGTCCCGGATGGAAATGACGCTCAACAAATCCGTCGCGCCGCTGGCGATCGAACACTCTCCCGGCTACTGGGCCACGGTCGTACGGCGGCTGCTGCGCAACAAGGTCGCAATGGCAGCGGCTCTGATCCTGATCGCCCTCGTGCTGATGGCTGTATTTGCCCCGGCACTGATGCCGGGCGACCCCTATGCCTCGTCGATCCTGAAACGCCTGAAGCCGGTCGGTACGGAGCACTACCTGCTCGGCACGGACGAGCTCGGCCGCGACATGCTGTCGCGCCTGATGCTCGGCGGCCGGCTCTCGCTGTTCATGGGCATCACGCCGGTGCTGCTGGCATTCGTGATCGGCAGCGCCATCGGCATCGTCGCCGGGTACGCCGGCGGCTGGACCAACACGGTAATCATGCGCGTGACGGATGTGCTGTACGCGTTTCCGTCGGTGCTGCTGGCCATCGCGCTGTCGGGCACGCTCGGCGCCGGCGTGGGCAATGCGCTGCTGTCGCTGACCATCGTGTTCGTGCCGCAGATCGTGCGCGTAGCGGAAAGCGTGACCACGCAGTTACGCAGCCGGGAGTTCGTCGATGCGGCCCGTGCCTCGGGTGCGTCCGCACTGACCATCGTACGGGCCCAGGTGCTCAACAACGTGCTCGGCCCGATCTTCGTCTATGCCACGAGCCTGATTTCCGTATCGATGATCCTGGCCTCCGGCCTGTCCTTCCTCGGCCTCGGCGTCAAGCCGCCGGAACCCGAATGGGGACTGATGCTCAACACGCTACGCACGGCGATCTACACCCAGCCCTGGGTGGCCGCGCTGCCCGGCGCAATGATCTTCCTGACCTCGATCTCCTTCAACCTGCTGGCGGACGGCATCCGTTCGGCCATGGAAATCAAGGACTGAACATGACCGATACGCTCGTCTCCCCCGCCGCCGACATTGGCGGTCCGGCCCAGCCGCTCGTGATCGCGCGCGATCTGGTCAAGCACTTCCCGCTCAAGTCGGCGATCCCGCTGCGCCGGGCGGGCGTGGTGCGCGCCGTCGATGGCATCAGTTTCGACGTGCGCAAGGGCGAAACGCTCGGCGTGGTCGGTGAATCCGGCTGCGGCAAATCCACCACGGCTCGCTTGCTGATGCAACTGACACCCCACGACAGCGGCGAACTGATCTTCGACGCGCAGGGCGTCGGCTCGCGGCAGCTGCCGATGAAAGCCTTCCGCAGCCAGGTGCAGATGGTCTTCCAGGACAGCTACTCGTCGCTGAACCCGCGCCTGACCATCGAGGAATCGGTCGCCTTCACGCCGCGCGTACATGGCGTGCCGGCTCGCGAAGCCACCGAGCGGGCCCGCTACCTGCTGAACCGCGTCGGACTGGAGCCGTCGCGCTTTGCCGGACGCTACCCGCACGAGCTTTCCGGCGGCCAGCGCCAGCGCGTCAATATCGCGCGGGCACTGGCGCTGCGCCCGCGGCTGGTGATCCTGGACGAAGCGGTGTCCGCACTGGACAAGTCCGTCGAGGCCCAGGTGCTCAACCTGCTGCTCGATCTCAAGGCCGAGTTCGACCTGACCTACGTCTTCATCAGCCATGACCTGAACGTGATCCGCTACCTGTGCGACCGGGTCATGGTGATGTACCTGGGCAAGGTCGTGGAAGTCGGCGATACCGAATCCATTTACCGGAACCCCGCCCACCCTTACACGCGCGCGCTGCTGGCCTCGATGCCGTCGATGGACCCCGACCATCGCACCCTGGCCGCGCCGCTGGCCGGCGACCCGCCGAACCCGATCAACCCGCCATCGGGCTGCAGCTTTCATCCTCGCTGCGCCAGCGCGGAGCCCGTCTGCGCCCGCCGCGCACCGGCGTTGTCCCACGCGCTGGCGGAACACCCCGTGTCCTGCCTGATGGCAATGCCCGATGGCGGCCATTCGCAGCCGTTGCGCCGCATGACGCCCGGCCTGCACGCCGCTGCACACTGAACCTGGCCGGAGATGACCATGCCCTCTAATACCCCCGCCATTTCACTCCGGGACCTGCGCGTGACGTTCGCGGGCGGCGGCAAGACCATCCAGGCCGTCAACGGCGTGTCGCTCGATGTTGCCACGGGAGAAGCCGTCGCATTGATCGGCGAGTCCGGTTCCGGCAAGAGCGTCACCCTGCGCGCGCTGATGCGCCTTCACCCGCCGCGTCGCACGAAGATGAGCGGCGATATCCGGGTCGCAGGGCAGGACGTGCTGAACCTGGACAAGCGGGCACTGGCGCGCCTGCGCGGGGGCACCGTGGCGATGGTGTTCCAGGAACCGCTGCTGGCGCTGGATCCCGTCTACACCGTGGGCCAGCAGCTCATCGAGTGCATCCGCACACATCGCAAGGTATCGAGCGCCGAAGCACGGGAACTCGCGCTCAAGGCGCTGGAAGCCGTACGGATCCCGAGCCCGGAGCGCAGACTGGCCGCCTATCCTCATGAAATGTCCGGTGGCATGAGGCAACGTGCGATGATCGCGCTGGCGCTGTCCGCGCAGCCCAAGATCCTGCTGGCCGACGAGCCCACTACGGCGCTCGACGCCACGGTGCAGATCCAGGTACTGATCCTGTTGCGCGAACTGCAGCGCGAGCTGGGCCTGTCCATCGTCTTTGTCACGCACGACATAGGCGCCGCGGTGGAAATCGCCGACCGCGTCGCGGTGATGTACGGCGGACGCATCGTCGAGGAAGGTCCGATCCGCACGCTGATGCGCGAAGCGCGCCACCCATACACGATCGCGCTGCTGCAAAGCCGCCAGCACGGCATGCATCGCGGCGAGCGGCTGCCATCCATCGACGGCGCGCCGCCGGATCTCGCGGCATTGCCGCCGGGCTGCGCGTTCGCGCCGCGTTGCCCGCACGCCCGCCCCGAATGCCTGGCCGACGTGCCGCGCGCGGTGTCGCTCGGCAACGGCCATCAAGTCAGTTGTACCCTCGTTTCCGCGCGCGCCGCGGCCGAGGCCGCCTGAGTCCTTCAGGCTTCAGCATTCACCGGTAAAAGGAACCCGACAGCCATGAGCCTGGCCACCCATCCGTCCCGCGCCTTCCTGCCCTACCCCGAGGCGCCTGTTCCCAACGCGGCGCAGGGCCCGCTGAGCGGGCTGACATTCGCGGTCAAGGACCTGTTCGATGTAGCCGGATACCCGACCGGCGGCGGCAACCCGCATGTGCTGGCGCGCTCCGGCATCAAGACGGCCACAGCGCCGGCGGTATGCAGTCTGCTCGAGGCCGGTGCCACGTTCCTGGGCAAGGTCCATACCGATGAACTCGCGTTCTCGATGAATGGCCAGAACTATCACTATGGCGGCCCTTACAACGGCGCCGCGCCAGACCGGATTACAGGCGGCTCCTCGTCGGGATCGGCATCCGCGGTATCGCACGGCCTGTGCGATTTCGCGCTCGGCACCGATACCGGGGGCTCGATCCGGGCGCCGGCCAGCCATTGCGGCCTGTTGGGCATCCGCCCCTCGCACGGCCGTGTCACGCTGGAGCGATGCATGCCGTTGAGCGAGTCGCTCGATACCTGCGGCTTTTTTGCACGCGACATCGGCACATTCGCACGCGTCGCCGACGTACTGCTCGGCAACGACAGCCAGCCGCTGTCCGTGCCCCCGAAACTGCTGCTTGCCGCGGATCTCTTCGAACTGCCAACGCCCGAGGCACGCGCGGCGCTCGCGCCAGCCGTTGCCCGCATCGAATCCCTGCTTGGCACGGCCATGCCTGTCAACGTGGCCGACCGCCCCCTGTCCGAGCTGTACTGGGCTTTCCGGTACGTGCAGGGGTGGGAAGCCTGGCAAGCCGACGGCACCCTGATCGAGGACTTTGCACTGCAGCTCGGCCCCGACGTGGCCGGCCGATTCCAGTTCAGCAAGGGCGTCACGCGCGACCAGTTCGAACACGCCAGTACGATACGCCACGCCTTCACCGCACACCTGGGCCGCATGCTCGGGCAGGACAGCATCCTGGTGCTGCCGACCATGCCGGACATTGCCACGCTGCGGACCGCGCCGGCGGAGGCCCTGGAAGACTATCGCACGGCCGCTGCGCAATCGCTGTGCCTGACGCCGCTGACCGGGTTCCCGCAATTGACTCTGCCTCTGTCTGGCCGCCAGGGTGCGCCGCTCGGCATTTCCCTGCTTGGACCGAAGGGAAGCGACCGCAGACTGATCGCCGTGGCCGAAATGCTGATGGCCGCGCTCGCCTGAGATACGCTCTTCGGTACGCCTTCCCACTCGCCTACAGGACCGACATGACCCGACTTTGCATCACCGCCGCCGGCTACACGTTCATCGCCGAGACCAATCCGGACGCGCCGCAAACCGTGGCCGCGTTCCTGAAGCTGCTGCCCTATCGGCAAAAACTGATCCATGTGCGCTGGAGCGGAGAAGGCTGCTGGATTCCGCTCGGCGAATTCAGGCTCGGCGTCAGCTTCGAGAACCACACGAGCCATCCGTCTTCGGGCGACATACTGTTCTATCCTGGCGGCTACAGCGAGACCGAGATCATCCTGGCCTATGGCAGTTGCTGCTTCGCGAGCAAAATGGGGCAACTCGCGGGGAACCATTTCCTGACCATCGTCGGAGGCAACGAGAACCTCCGCGCCCTGGGCACCAAGGTACTTTGGGAAGGAGCGCAGGAGGTGGTGTTCGAGCTCGCCGAATAGGGTGCCTGCCGACTGCCCGGCCAGCCGCCTCTCACAGTCGTGCAGACCACGGCAGGCATCGCTCAACTGCGCCATGCCAGGGCATTGACGGATGCCCGGCCACCCACCGTCGACAGCCGCGAGCGCGCCACTGCTCAGGTACAACCGTGTACGGCTGACAAGAACTGCCGCAACGCGGGGGTCCGCAGCTGGCCGAATACCTGGTCGGGCGTGCCCGCCTCGTGCACCTTGCCCGGGTGCATGAACACGATGTGGTCATTGACCTTGCGCGCAAAGTTCATTTCGTGCGTCACCATGATCAGCGTCATGCCGTCGGCGGCAAGCGACTCGACCACACTCAGGCAGTGAAGATGGCAGTCCAGGACACGGTTGTCAGCGCGTCCATCCCTCCGCTATGCGTTTTGAAGATACCAGATGTTGGAATTCTTGAATTTACGATGGCGCGAGCGCTTCCTAGACTCCTCCGGACAAAAGAAGCATCCGGAGACAGACATGGTGAATGCCAAACTACCCGCGCAACCTGCCCGAGGCCCTGGCGAACGCCAGCCTGGGCGACAAGTATCCCCTCGAGAAAGGCTGTGTCTACCTGAGCGGCGCCCAAACGCTGGTTCGCCTGCCCGTGCTGCGTAGGACGCGGCAGCGGCGGATGGCGTTGCTGGCCCAATATCGCAGTAACGCGCAGAGGGCTGCGGCCTGACCCGGCCCGCAGCAGATTAGAATCGGGCGCGTCCGGCCTGCCCGTGATGGGGCGCGCGACGGCGCACCGCGTTTTGGCGAGTAGCTCTCCACCCTTGTAAGACACCCGCCCCGGTGACAATATCGCGTCGGCCAGGGCCATATGGCCCAACATCCTTGGAACACTGAAAAATGAGCACGGAAAATCAATTGCAATTCGTTGTAGAGCCTCACCCCCAACCCACCCCCGCCGATGAGATCGCAGCCAGGTTGGAAAACCCGACCTTCGGACGCGTTTTCACAGATCACATGGTCACGATCCGTTGGACCGACGGTCGCGGCTGGCATGACGCCAAGGTCGAAGCACGCCGTCCTTTCCAAATCGATCCCGCCTGCGCAGTACTGCACTACGCGCAGGAAATCTTCGAGGGCATGAAGGCATACCGTGGCGAGGACGGCAAGATCTCCCTGTTCCGACCAGAGGAGAACGCAAGGCGTTTTCGCGCCTCCGCTGCCCGCATGTCGATGGCCGACCTGCCCGAGGCCACATTCCTGCAAGCCGTGGAAGCGCTCGTCGATATTGACCGCGCCTGGATTCCGGGAAGCGAGGGGAGCCTCTACCTGCGCCCGTTCATGTTCGCCTCGGAGAGTTTTCTCGGTGTGCGCGCGGCGGCCGAGTATATATTCTGCGTGATCGCGTGCCCGGTCGGCCCGTATTTCAAGGCCGGCAAGTCGGCGGTGACCGTATGGGTTTCGGATCAATACACCCGCGCGGCCCCTGGCGGCACCGGCGCGGCCAAGTGCGGCGGCAATTACGCGGCCAGCCTGATCGCGCAGACCGATGCCTCGGCCAAAGGCTGCGACCAGGTGGTGTTCCTTGATGCTGCGGAGCACCGCTGGATCGAGGAGCTCGGGGGCATGAATGTGTTTTTCGTGATGGATGACGGCTCCCTGCGCACGCCCCCGTTGACAGGGACAATCCTGCCGGGCGTTACCCGCGCTTCGATCATCGAACTGGCCGGGCACGAGGGTATTCCGGTCAACGAAACACCATATGACTTCGAGTCGTGGCGCACGGATGCAGCCAGTGGCCGGGTTAAGGAAACCTTCGCCTGCGGCACGGCCGCGGTCGTCACCGCCATCGGGCAGGTGCGCCACGCTGGTGGAGAATTCACGATCGGCAATGGTGGGGAAGGCGAAGTCACGCAACGCCTCCGTTCGTTGCTGACCGGCATCCAGCGCGGCAGGATCGCCGACCCGTTCGGATGGGTCCATCACGTCGATTGAGAACGGCGTGTCTGACATCAGCGGCATGCACGGAATCGGAAGCCAGTCCGCGCCGCGTTGATTCGGTTTGACGTCTATCCCCGCCCGCCTTGGCGGTCCGGTCAATTCCAACAAATACCGGGGCCGGTGCGCGACCTGCGTGCCGGCAAGCCCACCGCGAAGGGTGTTGTTGGTACGCCTGCCCACCAAGGAAACGCTAACTTATTGATTTATCGAACCTTCTGCTCAGGCGCTTCGACGGAGCATCTTTATCTTTACTACACTTCACGTTTACCGCTAACGCCAGGCACGTTCGCCGTTCGCCCGCAAGACGACGGCTTCTCGCTGAGCACCCATCCAATGGACGGTGCGCCACGGCTGGATGAGCCGATACGGGGAGCGGCCTCTCGCGCCGAACGGGTGGAGCAAGGAGAAACGACGATGGAACTGCTCGTGGAACAAGTGGAAGTTTGGGCGGCGAGCATACCGGACAAGCCGGGTGGCCTAGCCGGGGTCCTGACGACCTTGCGCGATGTGGGGGCCGATCTGCAATTCATCATTGCCCGGCGCAGTCCGGACAGGCCTGGCGAAAGCGTCGTGTTTGTCACACCATTGCAGGGAGAGCGCGAAATGGTGGCGGCGGCCATCGCCGGATTCAATCTCACGCAAAAGCAGCATTGCGTGCGCGTCATGGGCCAGAATATACCGGGCCTTGCCGCTGCCTTGACCGAGGACCTTGCCGAAGCGAGGATCAACCTCCGTGGTTTTTCAGCGGCGGTAATCGGTACGCAATTTGTCGCCTACGTGGCCGTCGACTCGCTGGCGGAGGCGGACCTGGCAGCGGACGTCCTCAAAGCCGTTGTCTGAAGGAGCTCGCATGACGCGCTCGCGATAGGTATCGAGCCGCGTCGCGTGCTCCGGTTTGCTTGATGTGCGCAATGCCACGGGGTCAATCGGCGAATGCACTCCACGCGACGGACCAGACTCCCGCCCGATGTCGTCCAGCGCCTGATTGGTCTCGAGCCTAGATACCGCCGGCATTGCTGGCCGCCAGGGTTGGCTCTGCTGCGCAAGGCGGCCTTACGATAGCGAATTGCCTGCGTCCTGTTGTTACCGCCGGTGCCTCTTGCCTCATACCAGCACGTGGCGTGTCTCTACAAAGAAGCGCTGAATTTCTTCTTCAATATCCGGATCGATCATTCTTTCCGGCCGATTTCCGTTCGGGCAGGCAAGCCTTGGGGTCGTGCCAAACAAGCGGCAAATCAACGGGCGCTCCGAATACACGCTACACCCCTTGGTATCCAGATGGGGGCAATTTAGGTTTGCCAGCGCAGTTTCGTGCTCGGCATCGCTCTTAACGGGAAGCCTCGACATCTCTTCGGTTGAGGTGGTCACCGGCCCACAACAGTCATGACATCCAGGGGTGCACTCGAAGGTGGGAATTCGTGAGCGAAGAAATCTGATCTTTTGACTATTCATTGGTGCAGGTATCAGACAGTCGGTCGGGAGCGAGCCGAGGCTGCGGAAGGCTGCGCGCTACGTGCGACCCAACTGAGCGCCGCAATCGAGTTCAACTACCGTTCCCCCGGCTGTAATCCGAGGAATTCCGACGCCTCTTGCATAGCGCTCTCGGCCAGCTCACGAGCTTCCTCGCCTCCGCCGGGGGACATCAGGCCGACCAGCGCTGCGTAGAGCAAGTGGATCAGATCCACGGCACGGTGATACTGTTCGTCGCTCATGTCTTACTCTCTACGAAGCCATTGAGCCGTGTCATCAGCTCAGGTTTGCGCAACTTTGCGCCTGATCGGGCCGTCGTTTCAGGTGCTTCCCCGCCCGGGCAGATGTTGCACGAGCCAGATCATTACCGACACCGCGGCAATGGCCCAGAGGATCACGATCACCAGCGCCGCAACGTGGCTGACGGGGCGATTTGCGGCCTCTGCGGCGGCTACGCGATGCTGGCGCATTACTTCCGCAGGAATCCATCGTATTGCCAGCAACAAGCCGAGCGGTACCAGCACCACGTCGTCCAGACAGCCGAGCACTGGAATGAAATCCGGAATCAGGTCAATGGGCGACAAGGCATAGGCTGCGACCAGCAAGGCTAGCGCTTTCGCATACCAAGGCGTGCGGGGATCGTGCGCGGCCAGCCACACCGCGTGCACATCTTCCTTGACTGCCCGAGCCCAACGCCGGGAACGTGCGGCCAAATGAGGCAGAAGGTCCCGGCGCCACAAGTGCAGGCGCACATCGTCGAGCACCGGAACCGCCGCGAGGGCGAGCAGCAAGGTTGCCAGGACAAGCGTGGCGCTGAACCCGACGTGCTTGAACCCCAAGGCGCCAATGACGCCGCCGGCAAAGAATAAGGCGACCAGGGTGATAAGTACCTGTAGCTTGTGCCGATTGGCGAGCACCAGTGGCTTGCTCGAATCGGCTCTGGACAGGTTGCAATAGAACAGCTTGCCCAGTTCGATACCGATGTCGGTGACCATGCCGGTCACGTGCGTGGTGCGGATCTCGGCGTTCGACAGCTTGGTGATCATGGCATTTTGCAAGCCCATGATGAAACAGAGCACCATGACCGTTGCTGGTACAAACAACCATTCGTGGTGCTCGAGATTGCTGCCAAGCAGGCCAAAACACACCAACAGCGCAGCTTCCAACATGAGCGGCAATGCGTATTCGCTATGCAGCCGCTCGCGCCGAGCCCAGTTTATCAGCACCGCCGAGCAGGCGGCACCCGCCAAAAACGACAGCATGGCCCCCAGGCCGTCCAGCATCAGCCAGAAACTGCCAAGCGCCAGGTTGTCGGCCATGGCGGACACGATCCCCGACATGTGAGAGGTGTACTGCTGCACGGCCAGGAAGCCTCCCGCGTTGGTCGCTCCGGCAACGAAGGCCAGGTAGCAGGCGAGTTGCCGATTGATCCCGGGATTGCGCTCCTTCCCGGTGAGCTTACGCAGGTACAGGATTGGCATGGTCGCGTCGGTAAGGTGGTGTGCGCGCGGGGGGGCGGTGTCAATACCGAGTCTGCGACCTTCCGAGCTTAGGCCAGAAGGCGCGATCCGACGCAAGCCGCTCGCCGTGCTTCAGGCGGCGAGCGGCCGCGGTCAGGTTCAGCGAATGCGCCGTTTCCAGGATGCGCGCACGCGCCGTCAGCGCGTTCAGGGAGGGCAGCTTGTGCGCACCTTTCCAGGCAAACAGCGTGTAGTTACAACTGTCTTCGGAAAGGGAAAGCGATATCGACTGACCAAACGAGGCGCTGACTTCCTCCAGGTAGAGCGGAATATCGGGATCGCTTTCGAGAAAATTCGCAACCAGCACCCCGGTATCGGTCAAGCGTGCATGACAGTCGGCATAGAAGTCCGCGGTGCCAAGCTGCACCGGCATGCCGTCGGCCAGGAAGCCATCCACCAGGATGACGTCCGGTCGCGCATTCCGGTTCGAGACATATTCGGCGCCATCCGCGCAAACTACCTCGAGTCGCTCGTCATCCGGCGGGATGTGGAACTGGTCGCGCAGGGCAATGACCGCCGGATTGATCTCAATGGCCACAATCCTGGTATTGGGTAGGTGCCGGTAGCAATATTTGGCCAGTGAACCGCCCCCCAGGCCGATCATCGAGATTCTGGCGGGCGTTGGGTGCAACAGCAGGAATCCCATCATGGTCCGGGTATAACCCAGCACGAGCCTGTCGGGATCCTTGCGCGACATGAAGCTTTGGGTGGCCAGCGCGTCGAAATGCAGCGACAGGGCGTGCTGGGTTTCCAACACCTGGGGCGTACCGTCGTTGGCCGCCTCGGCCAGGAATTTCAGATAAGCCTCGAACGAGGAGCGGTCGGCGTGCATCTGTCGGTTTCCATTAGCGAGACTTGGGGAGCGCCTCGCCCCTCAACAATGCCGCGATAGTGACGACAGCGGCGGCCTCGTCCACGCCGTCCGCCTGGATGCCCAGGTGTGTCCCCACTTGGGCGGACAGGCGCATGACCTCCATAACGTTCTTGGCGTTTGCGATCCAGGGGCCGCTGGTGAGCAGGATCTTGCACTCAAACTGATTGGCCGTGAAAGCCAACCGTGCAGAATTCCGTCCTTGAAATCCGTTGCCGGCAGTTACTTCTATCGTCACTTCTACCACTGCGCCCTCATCAGAAAAAGGTGCCCTCAAGACTCGTTCGCGCGGGACCGCGCCCCTGCCAGCCTGCACACCGTGCCGATGGCATGCCGGCGCATCCAGGAGATGTATATAATGATAATGGCATTATAATACGATGACATTGTTAGACGCATGGAATCCAAGACCGCCCGCCTGACCGTATTGATCGATCCGGAGAAAAAAAAGGCCTTTGAGGCACTCTGCGCCGCCCAGGACCAGACGCCATCCCAAGTCGTTCGCCAGATGATTCGCGACTATTTGCAGCGGTACGAGGTGGACTACGCCACCCGGCCGACGCTCGGCGCGCCGAGGTCAGTGGCGAAGGAAGTGGGTGATGCGTAGCAGGACGGGAGCCGGCCGGTGCCCACGCTCAAGTGCGCACCGCTGATGCCAGGGCCGGATCGCTAGCGCCGTGTGGCACCGGCCTGCCGAACGGCGCTTAGTATTCCGCGCAGGATCTCTATTGGCGGCGGCGGACAGCCCGGCACGGCTACGTCGACCGGGATCACGTTGGCGACACGGCCGCAGCTCGCATAGCTCTCGCCGAAGATCCCGCCGGTACAACCGCAGTCGCCTACCGCCACCACCAGTTTCGGCTCCGGGGTTGCCGCGTAGGTGCGCAGCAGCGCCTCCTCCATATGACGCGAGACGGGCCCGGTCACCAGCAGCATGTCGGCGTGGCGCGGGCTGGCGACGAACTTGATGCCCAGGCCTTCGATGTTGTAGTAAGGATTACCGAGCGCGTGGATCTCCAGCTCGCAGCCATTGCACGAGCCTGCGTCGACCTGCCGGATCGTCAGCGCCTGGCCGAGAATGTCGAGCAGTTCCCGGTGGATGCGCTGGATAGAGGCAGCCTCCCCCGCGCCGGGCGGCGCAGGCTCAGTGACGATGCCGGTGTGGACGATTTGCTTGAGGATTTGCCACATCAGAGGTCGTGCCCCGCATAACTGAGGTTGAAGGATTTGTTGATCAGCGGAAAGTCCGGCACGATGTTGCCGATGATGGCGTGCTCAAGCACCGGCCAGTTCTGCCACGACGGGTCGTGGCAATGACAGCGGAGGATGCGGCCGTCATCGGCAAGTTCGAGCGCGACGAGGACTTCGCCGCGCCAGCCCTCCACCCATCCCGCCCCAATGGCGGCACCGGCGGGCGCTTGTAGCGCAAGTCGCGTGGCCCCATCCGGCAAGCCTGCACAGATGGCACGGATCAGTCGCAGCGACTCCAGCACCTCATCGAATCGCACCGCGACACGGGCGGCGACATCGCCGCCGCGGTGTCCGGCCATTTTTACGGCAAGGCTATCGTAGGGCGGCCAGGCATGGTCGCAGCGCAGGTCCGCCGCTCGGCCGCTGGCACGTCCGGCCAGCCCCGTCAGCCCAAGCTGGGCGGCAAGCTGTGGCGTGACGCGGCCCGCCCCAAGAAAGCGGTCCTGCAGGCCCGCATGTTCGTCGTACACTGCGCGCAGCACGCGCACTTCCCGCTCAATGTGGTTGCACTGCTGCCGCAAGCGCTCAAGCATGGCTGGCGTCAAGTCCTGCGCTACGCCGCCCGGTACCACGGCGTCCATCATCAGCCGGTGGCCGAAAGCCTCTCCGGACAGCCGCTGCCAGTCTTCGCGCAAGCGCGAGAATTGCGCCAAGCCGAAGGCCAGCCCCGCGTCGTTGCCCAGCGCCCCCAGGTCACCCAGGTGATTGGCCATGCGCTCACGCTCGAGCATCAGGGCACGCAGCCAGTTTGCGCGCGGCGGGGGCGCACAGTCCCAGGCAGACTCGAGCGCCATGCAATAGCCCCAGGCGTAGGCCACGGTGGAGTCGCCCGAGACCCGGCCGGCCAGACGGTAGCCCTCCAGCGGCGGCAGTTCGGTGAACCGCCGCTCGATGCCCTTGTGCGTGTAGCCCAGGTGTTCTTCCAGCCGCAGGACCTTTTCTCCGACCACGGAAAAGCGGAAGTGGCCGGGTTCGATGATGCCGGCATGCACCGGGCCGACCGCGATCTCGTGCACCCCGTCGCCCTCTACACGCACGAAAGGATAGTCGGCCGGCAGTTCGCCGGCCGTGGCCGCACTCAGCTGCGCGCCGTTTTGCAGCGGTCGCGGCCCTGGCGACCACAGGCCGTGGTCCAGCCAGGGCCGGGCGTCGTGGCTGCCGTGCACGGCGATACCCGCCAGGTCGGTCATGGCACGCTGCATTCGGCCTGCGCACGGGAATGCACTGGTCAGATCCGGCACGGTGGGCGCGACACCATCAAGCCGCAATTCGAGCCATATCAGTCCCCGCGGCATGGCATACGCCACGCATGCGGCCAACGTACCGCCGATGGCGCTGCGGTCGGCGCCCCACAGTCCAACAAGGCGCCCACCCGCATCCGCCACCGCGCGGGCCGTGGCAGACCAGTCGTCTTGCCCGACCTGGCCGTGCCAGACCGGCAGCGGCGCAGGCAGCCGCGCCAGGTCAAGGCTGAGATCTGACAGTGTCATCGGTCTAGCTCCCCAGCATTGCGGCTGCCTGCCGGTACCAGGTGTCGAGATAGGGCGGAATATAGAGGCCCAGCATCAGCCCCAGGGCGAGGTGCGCGAACACTGGGATCAGCGCTGGCGGATGCGCCAGCGGCTTGAGCGTGGTGTCACCGAACACCATCGGTTGTACCCGGCTGAACACCGCGGCGAATGCCAATCCGAGCGCAATCAGCAGGAAGGGCGTGGCCCACGGCTGCTCGCGCATGGCGGTCGTGACGATCAGGAACTCGCTGGCGAAGACCCCAAACGGCGGCATGCCCAGGATGGCGAGTGCGCCTACCATCAGGCCCCAGCCGACGGTGGGGCTGACACGGATCAGCCCGCGGATGTCGTCCATGATTTGCGTGCCCGCTTTCTGCGCGGCGTGGCCCACAGCGAAGAAGATTGCGGACTTGACCAGCGAATGCACCGTCATGTGCAGCAGGCCGGCGTAGCTGGCGATCGGCCCGCCCATGCCGAAGGCGAAGGTCATCATGCCCATGTGCTCGATGGACGAATATGCAAACATGCGTTTGATGTCGCGCTGCCGGATCAGGAAGAAGACCGCCGCGACCACCGATACCAGGCCGAACCCCATCATCAGGCGGCCGGTGAGATGGTTGCCCAGTGCCGCATCGGTCAGCACCTTGCAGCGCAGCACGGCATAGAGCGCCACATTGAGCAGCAGGCCGGAGAGCACGGCGGACACCGGGGTCGGGCCCTCGGCGTGGGCATCGGGCAGCCAGTTATGCAGCGGGACCAGGCCGACCTTGGTGCCATAGCCGATAAACAGGAAGGCGAATGCCAGCGTGATGATGTTGGGATCGAGCTGGCGCTTGACCGCGTCCAGATTGGTCCACAGCAACGCGCCCCCCTCCGCGCCGATGACTTTCTCGGCGGCCATGTAGAGCAGCACCGTGCCAAACAGCGCCTGGGCAATCCCCACCCCGCACAGGATGAAGTACTTCCATGCCGCTTCGAGGCTGGCGGCGGTGCGGTAGACGCTGACCAGCAGCACCGTGGTCAGCGTGGCGGCCTCCATCGCAACCCATACGATGCCCATATTGTTGGTCGTCAGCGCCAGCAGCATGGTAAAGGTGAAGAGCTGGTACATGCTGTGGTACAGGCGCAACCGCGGCGGCGTCATCTTGCCGTGGTCGTGCTCCACCCGCATGTACGGCCGCGAGAAGATCGAGGTCGTCAGGCCCACGAACGCAGTCAGCGCAACGAGAAAGACGTTCAGGGGATCGATGTAGAACTCCCGGCCCCATGCCAGCATGGGGCCATCGGCGACGATCCGCACTGTAAGCATGCAGGCGGCGAGGAATGTGCCCAGGCTGAAGGCGACATTGATGTCGCGTGCGCGTTCGCGATGGCCCGTCAGCGCGAGCACCAGCCCGCCGGCGAGCGGCATTGCAAGCAACAGGGCCAGCGCAATCAACTCAATCCTCCTTCAGCTTTTCAAGGTGACGGATGTCCAGGCTGTCGAACTGCTCGCGGATCTGGAACATGAACACGCCCAGGATCAGAACGCCGATCAGTACATCCAGCGCGATGCCCAGCTCGACCACCATCGGCATGCCGTATGTCGCGGCGGTGGCTGCAAAGAAGAGGCCGTTCTCCATCGCCAGGAAGCCAATGACCTGCGGCACCGCCTTGGAGCGCGTGATCATCATCAGGAAGGACAACAGCACGCATGCCAGCGCAATGCCCAGCGTGCCGCTGGCTAGCTTCAGCGACAGCCGCGCGATTGGCATGGTGAGATTGAAGGCGAAGATCACCACCAGGATGCCGATCAGCATGGTGGTGGGAATGTTGATCAGCGTCTCGACGTCCCAGCGGATCTGGAGACGATCGATAACGCGGTGCAGCAGATAGGGGATGAGCAACACCTTGAGTACCAGGGTCAGGCCGGCCGACAGGTAAAGGTGCGGCTGGCCCGTCACGTAGCCAACGACGGCGGTGGCTAATGCCAGGGTCGCACCCTGCAGCGTAAACAAGTGGATCAGCGACAGGATCCGTCGCTGCGAGATCATGGCGAAGGCGAGGATCAGCAGCACCGCGCCGAGCAGGTTGACGAACTGGGTGAGGAGCGCAGTCATTAGCTTGTTTGTCAGTGAGCCAACAGCAAGTGGACCAGCATGCCGATCACCGCCAGCAGAAACGCAGTGGCCAGGAACTCCGGCACGCGGAAGATGCGCATCTTGGCGCTCACCGTCTCCAGCGCCGCGAGCAGGATTCCACCCACGATGAGCTTGAACAGCAGCACGGGCAGCGCCAGCAGCATGGCCAAGGGGGCTTGCGCTTCAGCGATTCCCCACGGAAAGAACAGCGCCAGGCCGATGCAGGAATAGGCAAACAGCTTCAGGCTTGCCGCCCACTCGAGGAGCGCCAGATGCCGGCCCGAGTATTCCAGGATCAGCGCCTCGTGGATCATTGTCAGCTCGAGGTGGGTGGCGGGGTTGTCGACCGGTACACGGGCGTTCTCCGCCAGCGATACCATGGTGAACGCAACGCCGGCAAACGCCAGTCCGGGGTAGATGGCCAGGTCGCGGTGAGCAATCGTCTCGACAATGGTGGTGAGCGAGGTCGACTTGGAGACCAGCGAGGCGGAGAACAGCACCATCAGCAGCGCCGGTTCCGCCAGGAAGCCGATCAGCATCTCTCGCCGCGCACCCAAGGTTCCGAAGGCAGTGCCGACGTCCATCGCCGCCAGCGAGATGAAGACCCGCGCCAGCGCGAACAGCCCGACCAGGGCGATCGCGTCGGCGGCCGGCGCGAGTGGCAAGTCGGTGGACACGGTCGGGACGATCGAGCAGGCCAGCGCCATGCATCCGAACACCACATAAGGCGTGGCGCGAAACAGAGGCGACGCATTGTCCGCGACCACCGATTCCTTGTTGAACAGCTTGTGCAGCATTCGATATGGCTGCCAGACGCTGGGCGCCGATTTGTTCTGCAGCCAGGCCCGCCACTGATTGACCCAGCCGGTCAGCAAGGGCGCCAGCGTGATCGAGATCACGATCTCGAGTAGCTGTGACAGGGTCCCGGTCAGGTTCATGCAACCCTCATCGCATCACGGCCAGCAGCGTGGCGGCCAGGGTCAGGAAGCTGTACAGCAGGTAAGCCGAAATCCGTCCCTGCTGCATCCGGCCGATCAGGCGGGCCAGATACGATGCCAGATCGATCACGGGGACATACAGCCAGCGCCAGAAATGGTCCGCAACCGTGACCCGGTAGCGCGGCTGTTCGTCGAATGGCGTCGGCAGGTCACGACGCATCAGGAAAAACGGCTCGAAGATCTGGCGGATCGGCTGACCAAACCCCTCGGCAGTGTCCTGCATGCGCGCGGTGCTCCATGGAAAGCCGCAGGCCCAGGGCGGACTGCGGCGAAGCCGACCGTGGTAGAAGCGGCGCACCAGCAGATAGGCAAGCGCAAAACTGGCCAGAATACCTAACAGGAAAATGACCGGCCCATAGCTGGCCTGAGCCAGGCCGTTAGGCGCCAGCAGCCAGCCGCCGCCGGCCGCGGCCCGGGCGCCGAGTCCGCTCGCCACTAACTGCTGCGTCACCGGATCGATCAGCTGGACGAATTGGGTCGGGAGCAGGCCCAGCGCTATGCAACCCAGCGCCAGCCACAGCATGCCCGCGCGCTCCCCGCGCCCGGCGTCGTGCGCGTGGGCCAACTTGGGCTCACGCGGCTGACCGAGGAAGATCACGCCGAAGAACTTGACCATGGTGTAGCCGGCAAGGGCCGCCACCAGCGCGATCAGCGCGGCGACGACTGGGATCAGCATGGTCAGTATCGGCTCTGGGAGGCCAGGCGTGAACAGGAAGCTTTGCAGCAGCAGCCACTCCGAGACGAAGCCACCGAGCGGGGGCAGCCCCGCGCTGGCCAGCACGCCCAGCAGCGTCAGCCAGCCCACCCATGGCATATAGCGAATCAATCCGCCCAGCTTGCCAAGGCTTCTCTCGGCGGTAGCATGCAGCACGCTCCCGGTTCCCAAAAAGAGCAGGCTCTTGAAGAAGGCATGGCTGGCGACATGGTAGAGCGCGGCAGTCAGGGCCAGCGCGGCCATTGGCTTCATGCCGTAGGCCGAAAAC
Organism: Cupriavidus sp. IK-TO18; assembly: GCF_015549295.1. NCBI lineage: Bacteria > Pseudomonadati > Pseudomonadota > Betaproteobacteria > Burkholderiales > Burkholderiaceae > Cupriavidus > Cupriavidus sp. IK-TO18. Next base: position 14,366 of record NZ_JADGMP010000020.1, on the reverse strand, counting down.
AGCAGTGTCAGGCCCATGGCAACAAAGAGCAGGCCCATGTTCTCGATCGACGAATAGGCCAGCAGCCGCTTCATGTCGGTCTGTACCGCGGCGAAAACCACGCCGAACAGCGCGGTGGCCAATCCAACGGCCAGCAGCACTACGCCCCACCACCATAGACGCATCTGCAACAAGTCGAAGGACACCCGCAACAGGCCGTAGATCGCAGTGTTGAGCATGACACCGCTCATCATTGCCGACACCGGCGACGGCGCTGCCGGATGCGCCTCCGGCAGCCAGACGTGCAGCGGCAGGATGCCCGCCTTGGCGCCGAATCCAAACAGGGCGAGCAGGAAACCGACGGAGGCCCAGAACGGCGTCAGCGCCTGGGCGCGCATGTTGGCAAACGTATAGTCGCCGGTGTTGGCCTGTAGCACGCCAAAGCACAGCAGGATAGCGATCGCTCCGATGCGCGCCATCGTGATGTAGAGATGGCCGGCGGCGCGCACTTCGGCGATCCGGTGGTTGGCCGTCACCAGGAAGAACGATGACAGCGCCATGGTTTCCCACATCACCATGAATGAGTAGGCGTCGTCTGCCAGGATCACCACGGCCATGCTGGCGAGGAACAGGTGGTACTCAAGGCAGAGCAGGCCCGGCGGCGTGCCTTCCCCCTTGCGGAAGTAGCCAGCCGCAAACGTCGAGATGCCGGCCGCCGCTCCCCCCATGACCATCAGGAAGTAGGCGGACAGGCTGTCGAGCCGGACGTGGAACGGCAGTGCGGGCAGGCCAATGGGCAGCACGGCGACCTCGGGCGTGCCGAACACAGCGTGGAGCGCCAAGCCGAACAGCGCCAACCCTAGCAGCCCCCCGATGGGGAATAGCAGGTGGGATACCAGGTCAAACCGATGCAGCGCCAGGACCCCTGCCACGCCGACAAGCAGCCAGGCCCCAACCACAACAAGCATCCAGTCGAGATGGAGCCATTGCGTGAGTGGGGGCACGCTGCTCATGGATCAGGCTCCGCGGCGGGCCGCACGGCGCTTGGCAGGAGGTTTCGCAACGCGCCGCGACGGCGCGCCAACCGGTGACTTCTCTTTGCCCATGGCTTCCGCTTTATCCGTGTCCACGCCGCTGAGGACGTAATCGACGCCATGCTGGGCGAGGTAGTCGCGGATAAAACGCCGTATCACCTGCGAGGCGGTCAGATCCTGCTGTGCGCAAAGGCGCTCGAAGGCAGCCTTCTTGTTGGGATCGATGAGCAGCGTAAGCCGAGCGGTCTTTTGCTCCATGGGAGCCTCAAGATGGCAATACGATGATTACATGATTCACATCATAGATGATGGCCATGCGAATCCAAAGGACTTCGCAGTCGAGCCGCGCTCTCCCGCGTGGCGCCGGCGTCAGCAGAATGCGCACAGGCTTGCCGACCGCAGCATGCGACAAGTTGTAAACATTTCGTAGACCCAACCGATTGGGGTCTGCACCGAGCTTCGGATAGCGGTCGAGCAGTTGGGAGAAAGCGCCTGCGGTACCTCGACTGCTCAGCTCGGTCCACGCGACGGCAGGCCATACTGCGAGATCGCGTGTCTGTAGTTCGGACTAATGCGAATTGACTGATTAATTATTTTTAGAGTGTCGATAAAAATGTCAATTCATTTTCCGCCACCTTTATTCGACATGGGTTCCAGCCGGATACCTCGGTGACAAGTTTATTTTCCGCCACGGTTGTGGTCCAGTCCCAATCAGCCTTGCGGGGCCGTGTTTCAGTTCACCCTGCCGCCTCAGGACTGAATGCCTCTCCCCGACACCGGGGAAAGGCAGCAGGAACTTAAAGCGGCGGCTCGCATATTCCCAGTCGCTGCGCCATCAACACAAGCTCGGCAAACGTGTGCGCCTTCATCTTGCGCATGGCCTGGCCGCGATGAATCTTCACGGTGATCTCGCTGATACCAAGCTCGCCAGCGATTTGCTTGTTCAGCCGACCGGCAACAACCAGACACATGACCTCGGCCTCACGTGGTGTGAGGCCCTGATAGTTGGCTCGCAATTCATCAAGCTTGCGCATGCCACGGCGGCGCTGTTCATCCTTTTCCAAGGCTGCCGTCACGGCATCGAGCAGGTCCTGTTCGCGGAATGGCTTCGCCAGGAAATCCTCCGCGCCAGCCTTCATGGCAGCCACGGTCATGGGGATGTCGCCGTATCCGGTCATAAAAATGATCGGGACCGGGATGCCTATTTGCGACAACCGGGTCTGCAGGTCCAGGCCGCTCTGCCCGCGCAGCCTGACATCAAGCAACAGGCAGGTAGGCGCATCCGGAAACGCAAACGCGAGAAGTTCGGCAGCGGATGCGAACAGTGCGACACGCATGCCGACGGATCGGAAGAGATTCTCCAACGCGCCGCGAAGCGCTGCGTCGTCATCAACGATTAACACCATCGCTTCATCACTCGCGCTGTCCGCTGCTATGAAGCTGTTGATTGTCACGGTCTATCTCCAGTGCATCCATCGGTGCGGGTGCGCGAGCCTTCAGCCTGAGCCATGGGCTTCGCAAAACATTTTGTTACATCACGCTATGGGGTCGTCGGCTACTTATACCATGGGGTTAGTTCGAATCCGCAACCCACTGCCGTCATTCGGGTCGCGGCGATGGCAACGGCCGCACTCAAAACTTCAGCGGTCACTCATGCTGGTCATCGAACGGTGATCGGCCTATAGGCGCATCCCGTCCAGAACAATGGGCTTTGTCATAGTCGACAGGGCCGCGTGGCTAGGTGTCGGTTCAGCGTGAACCGAAGGAAACGGTATTCCTTGGTCCGCCGCTGGCGGGAACTTCTTTTACCGTCGAACATTGCCCGCGACGCCGGCATTTCCACCCTCTACCTCGTCCGCAACGAGATTGCGGTCAGCGACCAGCCTGCTCCAACGCGCAAGCTCCTGTTGAATAAACGCCTGGAAATCTGAGGGGCCCGCGTGCACGACTTTGAAACCGTAACCCGAGAGTACCTCGCTCTTCGACAACTCGGAAAGGACCTGCTTCACCGCTAGATCAAGTTTCTCGATTCTCTCCTTCGCGGTCCCCTTGGGGGCCAGAACGCCATACCAGCCGGTGACCAACATGTTTGGCAAGCCGGCCTCGGCAAAGGTGGGGGTCTCGGGCGCTATCGATAGACGCGCGTCGTTCGCAACCGCCAGCGCCCGTAACTTCCCGGACTTGATGTGTCTGAGGCTATCGGCGCCAGCGAAGACTGCGTCCACATCACCGCTGATCGCTGCCATGACCGCCTGGACGCCGCCGTGGTACGGAACATGTGTCACGCGAATCGAGGCAGATTGCGAGAGCAACTCTATGGCGAGATGGCTCGTATTTCCGTATCCAGACGATGCCACGGTAACCGGATGGGACCTCGCCCGGACGACAAGGTCGGATACAGACGTGATTCTGGAAGTGGCTCCCACATAGAGAACCAACGGTTGCTTTGCTATGAGAGAGACTGGTTGGAAGTCGCTAACGGGGTCATAGCCCGCCGACTTACTCACGAGTGGCCCGATCGCGTAGGCAGCGAGGGCGAGCACCAGCGTATAGCCATCGTTCTTAGCGCGCTGTATGTGCCGCAAGGCGATCTGTCCGCCTGCACCGGGCTTGTATTGAAGCACCACAGGCGCTCCCAGGGCCTTTTGCAGGCCGTCGCTGAGTGGGCGCGCCAAAAGATCCGCCGGCCCCCCCGGAGGATAAGGTACGACGATGGTGACTGGTTGATCCGGGTAAGCTGCCCACGCTGGCTGAACGGAAGTCATCGTTCCTCCCAGCAACAGCCATGCGCCAAGCACAGTCGCGCTTCGCACAATGGGCGCACGCTTCGTCCTGGCTCGCTCCATCGTCCATGTGGAGGTGCGTTCTACGATCGCGAGGGCTTCGAGTCGCATAATTTCCGCGAGTGTTTGCACAATCAAAAGAGCTAAGCAATTTTGCGAGATGATTCTAGCGGTCGGATCATACGCGGAGAAGTCGACTTGCTACACCCTGCCTTTGCCAGTCGGATTCGTGACAGCAAAAGCCTGCCAGGTTTCCAGGGCGTTGGACCAGTAGACGTATTTAAGTACTTACCGCACGGCCCGCCGAAGGCTGCCCAATCAGTCATCAACAACCATCGACTATGTGTTGACGGGGGCGATTTGATAAGATGTAGCCTCCCGGCTGCGCCTGCAAGCAAGCCGTTTTTTGCACATTTGTTCCCGATAACGGTGCTTTCCATGTTTTTCCCGCAGGCGGGCGTACGCTCAGGCTTTGATTCCACATGGGAGGCAGGCGACCGGCTGTTTGGCCGCGGCTGGCTGATGCAGGACGATGGTCGCAAGGTGCCCGTGCTCGGTGTCTGGCCTGCCGACAAGCATTGCACGCCGGCCGCGCTTGACCGGCTTGCTCACGAATATGCGCTTCGTGACGACCTCGATGCAACTTGGGCCGCCCGCCCGTCAAGTCTGTTGTGCGAGCGCGATGCGGCAGTGCTTCTGCTGGACGATCCGGGAGGCGAGCCACTCGCCCACCTGGTGGGTGGGCCGATTGACCCGGCGACGTTTCTCGACATTGCCGTGGCCGTGACCAAGGCGGTCAGTCATCTCCATCAGCGCGGTCTGGTCCACAAGGATTTGAAGCCTGCCCATGTCCTTGTGGCTCCGGACCGGCGCCAGGTGTGGTTGCTGGGCTTCGGCATCGCGTCGCGGGTGCAGCGTAGCGCCCAACCGCGTGCGGAAATTAGTGAGATCTCCGGCACGCTGGCCTATATGTCGCCAGAACAGACAGGCCGGATGAATCGCGCCATCGACGCGCGAAGCGACCTGTACGCACTAGGCGTGATCTTCTACCAGCTGCTTACTGGTGTGCTGCCCTTCGTCGCCAGCGACCCGCTGGACTGGGTCCATGCACACCTGGCGCGCAAGCCGTGCCCGCCGGCAGAGCGCAACCCGGCCGTGCCTGCGATGCTGTCGGCGCTTGTCATGAAGCTCCTGGCGAAAGCTCCAGAGGAGCGTTATCAGACAGCCGCAGGGCTGGTGCGGGACCTGCAGCACTGCCGCCGGGCATTGTTGGCGCATGGGCAGATTGCAGCGTTCGCGCTGGGGCAACACGACCTCTCGGGCGCCTGGGAAATACCCGACCGCCTCTATGGCCGCGAGCAAGCCATGGCGACGCTGCTGGCAGCTTACGAGCGCGTGGCATGCACGGGACGCAGCGAGATGGTGACGGTCTCCGGCCATTCTGGCGTAGGCAAGACGTCGCTGATGCGGATGTTTGGTCGCGCGGTTGCCGGGCGCGGCGGGATCCATGCCGCCGGCAATTCCGATGCGCCGGGTGACGTAGCGATCGACGCGCCTGTCGATGCGGGCATACGGCTGCCCTATGCAGCGCTCGCCCGAGCAGTCAGCGGCCTGTTGCGGATCGGACTGGCAGATCACGCGGCCGACATGGCACCCTGGCGCACTGTCATCGCGGAGGCGCTGGGGCCGAACGCCGGTGCGCTTGCGCCATTGCTGCCAGAACTGCAGACGCTGCTTGGTCCGGTACCGTGGATGCGCGACACGCCCTCGCGCGAAACGGGGCCCCAAGTGCAGCTCGCGCTGCGCAACCTCGTGGCCGCCCTTGCGAGCACCGCGCGACCGCTGACGCTGTGCCTCGACGACATCCAGTGGCTCGACGACGAAAGCGTCACGCTGCTGCACCAGATGCTCACTGAGCCGGGCACAGCAGACCTGCTGGTGGTCTGCGCCTATCGCAGTCACGAGGTCGGGGACGGCCAGGGCGTGATGCAATGCGTCGATGCGTTACGCGCGGATGGTGCCGCAGTGACCCAGGTCGAGCTGGGCTGCCTCGACGAATCTAACCTGCGGCAGCTCGTCGCCGACGCGCTCCATTGCGATACCGAAACGGCTGCCGCGCTCGCGCGACTGGTGATGGAGAAGACGGCCGGCAACGCGTTTTTCGCCACGCAGTTCATCAGTGAACTATCCGACGAGGGGCTGCTGCACTTCGACCACGGCTCGGCAAGCTGGACCTGGGATCTCGGCCAGATCGCAGCCAAGGCGCTGACCGACAACGTGGTATCGCTGATGGTTGGACGGATCGACCGGCTGGCGGCCAGCACCCAATCCGCACTGGCCCTGCTCGCCTGCCTTGGCAACGACACCACAGTCGACACCTTGGCGCGCGGTTGGACCGGCGACACCGATGAACTAGAGCCCGCGGTCCGGGAGGCCGTGCGGGCGGGGCTGGTTTCGTGCAGGGAGAACGTGCTGCGCTTCTCCCACGATCGCATCCTCGAAGCGGCCTATTCGCGCATCGCCGAGCCGACGCGGCAGGCGTTCCATTTACGTGTTGGCCGACTGCTGCTGGAGCGCACGCCGTCCGACGAGGTTGACGCGAGCATCTTTACCATCGTCGGACAGTTGAACCGCGCGACCGGCAACATCGAGGCACAGGGAGAGCGCGACAGGCTCGCGGAACTAAACCTGGCCGCTGCCCTGCGTGCCAAGTCCGCATGCGCCAACACCGCGGCGCTGCGCTATCTGTCGATCGGGCTTGCACTGCTGGGCGATCACGGCTTTTCCCGGCAAGAGCCCCTTGCCTTCGCATTGACACTGCACATGGCCGAATGCGAGTTTCTCACCGGGGACTCGGCACGCGCCGAGCATCGATTGGAGGCACTGGCCGCGCGCACCTCGTCGATCACCGCGCTGGCAGTGCTGACGCAGCTCCAGCTTGGCTTGCTGATGACCGGCGGGCGCCGTGCTGAAGCGGTCACGGTAGGCCTTGCTTACCTGCAGCGTGCAGGGGTCGAATGGGCATCGCATCCCAATGCAACGGCGTTGGCGCACGAGGAGACGCTGTTTGCCCGTCAACTCGGCGGCCGCGAGATCGCCGAACTGGCCTCGCTGCCCCCGATGACGGATGCTGGCGCGCTCGCCACGATGCGCGTGCTGATTGCCCTCGTGCAGCCGGCCTGGTACACCGACGAGCATTTGCGCAGGCTTGTGCTGCTGCGCATGGTCAACCTGAGCGTGTCGCATGGCAACAGCGACGAGTCTGCTCTGGCCTATGCATGGGTGGCAATGCTGCGTGTGGCCGCGTCAACCGATGAGCCGGCCGGCGGCGCATTCGAGCGTCTGTCGATAGACGTTGCGGAACGGCGGGGCATTGATCGGATACGTGCACGCGTTTATCAAGTCGTCGGTGGGAATCTTCTGCATTGGTCCAAGCCGCTGCGGGTCGCGCGCGGCCTGCTACAACAGGCATTGGAGTTGACACAGCAAATCGGCGACCTCACCTATGCCGCGTACATCCGTAGCAACCTGATGACGCATGCGCTGGCAATCGGCGATCCGCTCGGCAGTGTTCAGCGCGAGGCCGACTCGGGCAGCGTGTTCGCATGGGGGCCGCGATTCACGCTGGTAGCAGACCGCCTTGCGCCCCAGCGCCAGCTCGTACGTACGCTGCGCGGATTGACGCCGGTCTTCGGCCGCTTCGACGCCAAGGATTTCAGCGAAACCTCGTTCGAAGCCCGGTTGCGCGGCGACGTGGGCCTGCTTCTGGTGTCATGCTGGTACTGGATACGCAAGCTTCAGGCACGCTACCTGGCTGGTGCCGCCGCAGAGGCGTTGGATGCGGCAGCTCAGGCGCATCCGCTTCTGTGGACCTCGCCAGCCTATTTCGAGCAGGCCGAATACCATTTTTACGCCGCGCTGGCACGCGCGGCGTGCTGCAATCCGGCCGTCGAAGGCGAACTGGCAGCGCACCTTCCCGCCCTGGCCGGGCACCATTGGCAGTTGGCACAATGGGCACGACGCTGTCCGGCGACGTTTGCGCACCGGGCCACGCTGGTCCAGGCGGAGATCGCGCGGCTCGAACGACGCGACATCGACGCGATGCGCGGGTACGAGTCGGCTATCGCCCTGGCACGCGAGAGCGACCTCATCCACATGCAGGCCCTGGCAAACGAGCTGGCGGCGCGCTTTTATCTGGATCGTCAACTTGATAACGTGGCGATGGTGTACTTGCGTCAGGCGCGTCACGGCTACATGCGTTGGGGTGCAGACGCCAAGGTCTGGCAGCTCGACATGCAATATCCCGCTCTGGCAGCCGAAGCGGGAGCCGCCCTTGCCTCAACGTCGTCGATGGGCACGATTGGCGCGCCGCTCCAGCATCTGGACCTGGCCACGGTCATCGCGATCTCGGAGGCGATTTCAGGCGAGACCGGGTTGGAGCGGCTGCTGGCGACGCTGATCCGGACAGCGATCGAGCAGGCCGGCGCGACGCGCGGGCTGCTCATCTTGCCCGAAGGCGCTGAACATCGCGTGCAAGCCGAGGCTGCCGTTCGTGATGAAACGGTCATGGTGACATTGTCCGTGCGCCCGCTCGACGCGGCCGATATGCCGATGGCGATGATCGAGCACGTGCTGGATTCCCGCGAACACGTCGTCATAAACGATGGCTGCGCCAACGGAGCCTTTTCCGCTGACCCTTTTGTTAGCCAACGCCGGGCACGTTCTATGCTGTGCCTGCCGCTGCTAAATCAAGGCCGGCTGGCCGGAGTGCTTTATCTTGAAAACGCACTTGCGCCAGGCGTGTTCGTTCCGGCACGGATCGAAGTGATCAAGCTGCTGGCGTTCCAGGCGGCCAGTGCCATTGAGAACAGCCGGCTTTCCGAGCATCGCCGACGCGCAGATGAATCCCTGCGCCAGGCGCAGGCGGAGTTGGCTCACGCAAGCCGTGTCATGACACTTAATGCGTTGACAGCGTCAATCGCCCATGAGGTGAGCCAGCCCATTGCGGCATTGACCATCGAGGCGCGCGCCGCGCTACGGTGGCTCGATCGCAAGCAACCGGACGTCGGGCAGGCGGTCGCAGCGTTGGGTGCCATTGTCGAACAAGGGGAACGTGCTGGCAGCGTTATTGCGGGCATGCGTTCGATGCTGCGCAAGACCGGGCCTCAAGCGCAGCGGATCAATCTCAACGAGATGATCGCCGAGACGCTGCCGCTCTTTGCCGGCGAACTGGAGCGCACCCAAGTCATCCTGAAAACCGAACTCCTGCCTTCGCTGCCGCTGGTGTATGCCGATAAGATCCAGCTCCAGCAAGTGTTGCTGAACCTCGTGATCAATGCCGTTGAGGCAATGCGCGAGATCCTCGAGCATTCACGCGAGCTCATTGTACGCACCGCGGTCAGTCCGGCGCGTGAGGTAGTGGTCACGGTCCACGACGTCGGTGTCGGCCTGCCTGGCGATACGGAGCAGGTTTTCCAGCCCTTCTACACGACCAAAGCCGAAGGTTTGGGCATGGGCCTGTCGATCTGTCGCTCGATCCTCGAGGCGCATGGCGGGCGCCTGCACGCCTGGCCGAACCGGCCGAGGGGCGCGGTATTCGGGTTCGTTTTAAAGGCCGCCAAAACTGCGCCCGAAGAGAGTTGCGGAGTTTAGTCTTCCTAAAGAAATGCCAATCCGGCCACTCGCTTTGAACCTTTCAGACTTCGCCTCTTGCATCAAGGCGTGTGAGGCGGCGCTCGACGCGCAGAAGGGCTTCATCAAGCCCTCACCGCAGCGGGCTACCACGCTAGCGGGGTTTCGTCCCCTGGCCATCCGGTGCCATCGGGCCGGCACGCAAGCCAAGTTCGCCGGGACCCTGATGACTCAATTCGCCAGGCCCGCTCAACCCCAGGCGCCTTGGAGTCGAGATCGGCCGTGCGGATCGTGTCTCCGCTAGAGCGCCGCGGGCCGCGGGACTGCGTGACTATCGCACCGCAGTGGATTCGCGCTCGAACTCGCGGATCACCGGGTTGCCAAGAATGGCATCCCTCCCCGCCTCGATCAGGCGATCGACGTCCACCTCGGGCAGACGAAGTCTGGTCGGTATATCGTTCAGACTTGTGGCACGCTCCTTGTCAAGGGCTTCAAACGAGATCCGCGTGACGAAGAATTCGACTTCGTTGCACCGCCAGCCTGGGCGGTATGCAGCGATCTCCTGCTGCCGAGAATGTGGCATGCCACACCGATACGCCACGAGGTCGTCGCGCCACTGCTGCATCATGGGAACGAAGGCGTCATAGCTCATTCGGACGTTGGTCGCCATTGCCGCGTCGATGGCCGCGCTTGCGACTTCGATTCCGGATGGGCCACCCTGGCTTCGGTTCCAATCGCCGCGCGGGCCCTGGCCGGCGTCAACAACGATGAAAAGCAGCCGCCGCACATTGACCGCGTCGTTCTCGCTCATGGGACCGTAAGCCGTGCCCAGCAGCAGGCGCGTTTGCAAAATGGTGGCCAAGCCGTAGTTGTCGGTCACCCCGCCGTCGACCAGCTTGATGTACTTTCCCTTCGACGTGTCCCGGTGACCGCGAACGGCGGTTGCCAACGCGCCCAGCAGCAGCGATCGCCCAGGCCTCTGGGCGTGGTCAAGGTTCGGCAGCGGTGCACTACAAGCCTCGGGATATTTATGAAGGACGATCGGTGCGAAGAAGAGCGGGACCGCCATGGACGCGGCGACGGCCTCGGAAACGGGAAAGCTCGCGAGATCACTGCATAGCGCATCGAATGCCAACTGGCTGAACGGGAACGCGACCCGGTAGTAGACATTGGTGGCGTTGATCCAGACGATTGGCTTGCCGCGGCGGAACATGTCTGCGTACGTCGCGCCCTTGAACACGTCTTCGTCGAGCCATGTCCGGAGATCTTCCCGATCGTTGAGGCCCCCCGCGAAGAGGCGCGCAAGGTTGACCGGATTCAGGAGACTGAAGCGAAGTCCCGCCTCTCCGTCCTTCAAGAGCACTGATCGAAAGGTCGCCAGGCTGGCCTTGCCGTGCAGGCCGTAGTACGCAGCGGTGATGGAGCCTCCGGACACGCTGCTAATGAATGCGACATTGTCGAGCAAGGACGCGCCCCCAGGACCTCTCATGGCGTCGAGCCCCTGCAGCGCGCCGAAGGCGAAGGCTGCGGCTCGCGTGCCACCGCCGGAGAACGACATGGCGACGGTTGTCTGGCCGGCGACGTCGGTGGGTTCGCGCATGGCCGCGGTTGCGCTGCCAGCCGCGGCCTGAGGCAGATTGCGCGGAGCATTGTGAGGAAGCGACCCGCAGGCACTGAGTCCCACAAGTAGAAGCAGCATCAGAGTGCGGTAGGCCGTGCCGCAGGCGTGTCGCTCTCTTCCCGCCCCACCCATTCGCCAAGGCAGGCTGCTCTTGCGGCCAAGAGGGTGGTCATGTCGAAACTTCCACATTGGACTAGCTCAGGTACGTGCTCGGCGTGGTGGCGGCCCGCAGGTCCAGTCCACTCTGCCCGCGGCAGCCGGACATCGAGCAGAAGGCAAGTGGCCGCGTAGGTCCCCACTCACGCCAAACTGGCATGATCCCGCAAAACATTTCATCACATTGCCGGGATCCTGAACACTTATACCATGGTGTTAGTTCGGCGTGGCTCTCGGAGCCAGCTCCAGTCGGTCAGTTTGCAGGCGACCGCAGATCAGAAGTCGCACGCAGCCCCTGTCTCCCCACGCCGCAAGGGCCGGTGAAGCCAGCCCTGCTTGCAATAGCACGGCGTGGCAGCGCCGCGATGAAACCTAGGCAGCGGACGACTAATACGATCTGCCAATGGCCACGGCCGACAGCGCCGACTATTCTTGCCTCGGGTTGCGATCCGGATACAAACGCCAGTCGCGGCCCTTATGCCTGGCCGCCCCGACGCGGCTCTGTCGCGGCGGCTGGTGCCGTGGCAGCCCTACTCTCGCCCCCAACAGGAGCAACACAATGTCCAATCCCAAGCTTGAAGTCCTCACCCCGCAGAACAGCCAGCTGATCATCATCGACCACCAACCGCAAATGGCGTTCGGCGTCCAGTCGATGGACCGCCAGGCGATGAAGAACAATGTCGTCGGCCTGGCCAAGGCGGCCAAGATCTTCAGTATCCCGACGACGATCACCACCGTCGAGAGCGAGTCGTTCTCCGGTTTCACCTATCCGGAACTGCTCGACGTGTTCCCGGACCAGAAGACGCTGGAGCGTACCTCGATGAACTCGTGGGACGACCAGAAGGTGCGCGACGCGCTCAAGGCCAACGGCCGCAACAAGGTGATCGTGGCCGGCCTGTGGACCGAAGTCTGCAACACCACCTTCGCGCTGTGCGCCATGCTGGAAGGCAACTATGAGATCTACATGGTGGCTGATGCTTCGGGCGGCACCAGCAAGGAAGCGCACGACTACGCGATGCAGCGTATGGTGCAGGCCGGCGCTGTGCCGGTGACCTGGCAGCAGGTGCTGCTGGAATGGCAGCGTGACTGGGCCCACCGTGATACTTATGACGCCGTGATGAAGCTGGTCAAGGAGCATTCCGGTGCCTACGGCATGGGCGTCGACTACGCCTACACGATGGTCCATAAGGCCGCCCAGCGCACGGCCACGGGACACGAATCCATCGCCCCGGTGCCCGCACGCTAACCAGCCGGTCAAGAACACGATAGTCATCGGCCTACACATTTGCGTGCATGGGCCGATGCAACCAGCGATCTCATTCATCCAGGATTCCGAGCCAACTTTGGGCTAACCCTAATCATGCAAATAGAACACTCCGAGGAACGAAGCCACAACATCGATGCATCGCGGCGGCAACTGCTGGTAGGCAGCACTGTTGGCGCCGCGGCCGCATCGGTCGCGTCGCTTGCCGCACTGACGCCAATGGCCGCGGAAGCCGCGCCGGCCAGCGGCAGCGCCACGAAGCAGGGCCACTACGTCACGACCAAAGACGGCACCCGCATCTTCTACAAGGACTGGGGCACGGGCAGCCCGGTGGTGTTCTCGCACGGCTGGCCGCTCAATGCCGACGCCTGGGACGCCCAGATGCTCTTTCTGGTCCAGAAGGGATTCCGGGTGATCGCCCATGACCGGCGCGGCCATGGCCGTTCGGACCAGCCCGCGCAGGGCAACAACATGGACACCTACGCCGACGACCTGGCCGCGCTGCTGGACGCCCTCGACATCAAGGGCGCAACGCTGGTCGGCCACTCCACCGGCGGCGGCGAAGTGGCGCACTACATCGGCCGTCATGGGACGAAGCGCGTCGCCAAGGCGGTGCTGATTGGCGCGGTGCCGCCTATCATGCTCAAGACCGCGGCCAATCCGAACGGCCTGCCGATGGAAGTGTTCGACGGCATCCGCAAGGGCGTGGCGGAAAACCGCTCGCAGTTCTACAGGGACCTGACCACGCCGTTCTTCGGCTTCAACCGGCCCGGCGCCAAGGTTTCGCAAGGCACCATCGATGCGTTCTGGGCACAAGGCATGACCGGCGGCCTCCTGGGCCAGTACGCCTGCATCAAGGAATTCTCGGAAGTGGATTACACCGGAGACCTGAAGAAGATCACCGTGCCGACGCTGATCCTGCATGGTGACGACGACCAGATCGTGCCCATCGACAATTCGGCCCGACTGTCGGCCAAGATCGTCAAGAACGCCACGCTCAAGGTATATCCGGGTGCATCGCACGGCATGTGCGTGACCAACGCCGACCAGGTCAATGCCGACCTGCTGGCCTTCCTGAACGCATAAGCCGAGATGTCCATTACCCGTCGGCACTTCATCGCCTCCGCTGCCGCCCTCGGTGCGGCAGCCTCGTCGGAACTATTCGCCATGTCACCGAACCCGACTCCCGACCTCATTCTCGTCAACGGCAAGTTCGCCACGCTCGACCGTGCCAATCCGCAGGCCGACGCCGTGGCCATCCAGGACGGCCGCTTCGTCGGGGTGGGTACGCGCCAGGACATCATGAAGCTGGCGGGAACGCAAACCAGGGTGATCGACCTGAACGGCCGGCGGGCCATTCCCGGGCTGATTGACAGCCACATGCACATTATCCGCGGCGGCCTGAACTACAACATGGAGCTGCGCTGGGACGGCGTGCGTTCGCTGGCCGATGCCATGCGCATGCTCAGGGACCAGGTCGCGCGCACGCCGGCACCGCAATGGGTGCGCGTGGTCGGCGGCTTCACCGAGCACCAGTTCGCCGAGAAGCGGCTGCCGACCATCGACGAACTGAACGCGGCGGCACCCGATACCCCGGTATTCATCCTGCACCTGTACGATCGCGCCATCCTCAACGGCGCGGCGCTGCGCGCGGTCGGCTACACGAAGGACACGCCCAACCCGCCGGGTGGCGAGATCGTGCGCGACGCGCGCGGTAATCCCACGGGCCTGCTGCTGGCCAAGCCGAACGCCACCATCCTGTACGCGACGCTGGCCAAGGGCCCCAAGCTGCCGCCCGAATACCAGAAGAACTCGACGCGCCATTTCATGCGCGAGGTTAACCGGCTGGGCGTGACCGGCGTGATCGATGCGGGCGGCGGGTACCAGAACTACCCCGA